>CADBIO010000023.1 GCA_902794835.1 uncultured Erysipelotrichaceae bacterium | reverse complement strand
ATCGATCTTTTATTCCGCAAACTGGGTTGGATTAAGAAAGGCGATTTGTCTTTGTCCTCCGATTTATAAGATGCGTCAAGAATATAGTTACGGGGCCGTTGTTTATCAAATCCGTCAGGGACGTGTCTTTTATTTGATTGAACATATGACATTAGGACACATCTCTTTGCCCAAGGGACATATCGAAAAAGGGGAGACTCCTGCCCAATGTGCGAGAAGGGAAATCAAAGAAGAAACAAATCTTGAGGTCGAATTAGACCAAAGTTTTTCCCACACGATTGCTTATTCTCCTAGGCCTGAGGTCATGAAAAAAGTCACTTTCTTTTTAGCGGAGGCAAAAACCCTTGATATCATCGCCCAACCCGAGGAAGTAAGTTTCACGCAATGGCTGCCTTACGAAGAGGCTTATCTTTTGCTGACGCACGAAAGTGACAAAGAAACGTTGGCTTTGGCAAACCTAGCATTATTAAAGAAATACGATTCTGATTTTTAGCATCCCCGATGATCGAGGCTGCAGGATTTTTTCTCTTGTGGATAGAATGGTTCAAATCCTTTTTCTTTAAGAAATGATTCCCAATCTGTGAAGACATCGTCTCCATCCACGCAAGCGGGAAGACCGATATCGTGAATCGACTTTAGATGTTCAAAGACGGGGAGCGTGTCACGATAAATCAAAAACTGCCTCAAGTCTTTAAGATTTTTGTTGATGTCAATAAATTGATATTCGATGCCATAGCGATCGAAATTCGCTTTGCACGCAACACAATCTGGGCACATTTCGCTGCCATACACTTTAATCATAGAAAAAGGCTCCTTTGACAGAGCCATTTTAGCATCCCGTTAGGAAAGAATCTTTCTAGATGCTTGGGTTATATCATCATCCTGAGCACATTGGCACTTAGAGCGTCCGCCCACGAATTGTGATTGATTGGTTTGCCATCCGCGTCTTTCTCACCGGCAAAGTCCAAGACCTCATGTTCTAATTCATCAATCGAATCACGCTCTCCTGCAATATAGGAAGAAAGGATTTCTTTGACATCCCAAAGACGAGTCATCAATCCCCCCAGTCGGATATCCTGCACCTCCATGCCATTTAATTTATAGTCCGTGTACCAATAACGACGGAAGGAAAGATAAAATTTTTTGGTTAGGCGGATGGCTTTGTCATATTCAGGAAGCAAAGCTTTTAACTCCTCTTTCCCTTGGCGATAGGCGGCAAGGGTCCTGACTCCCAAGTCGTATTTCACCAACAACAACTTGGCCAAATCGGCTTGAGAAGAGAAGATGTATCCATAATTTGGAGATTCCTTGGCGGCTTTCGATAAACGGCGATATGCCAAACGGAGGGCCTTTTTCTTTTCCGGGACAACGTGATTATCTAAGATGCGAATTAATGGGTCGTTATAAAGAGCCCACTTCTCCACGTTGTATGGCTGATCATTTGGACCCCCTAGATCATTGAGCAAATCCATGGCCAGGAAGGCATCAAAAGACTCACCCGTGAGTTCGTTAAATTGTTTTTTGATGGTGGCAAGATTTGTTTCCCCATCAAAGAATTTCTTCGCATAGAAAAGGGTTGGCAAGACACTGAATACGGAACATTCTCTGCCATCATCTCCCCAAAGGGTCAAAATGATATTATTCACCCCTTGTTTCTTGCAGGCAGTCAAAGCCGCTTTGGTGCGTTTGATTGACATCCGATTGAAAGGAGAGAAACCAGACCACGTCCAAGCGCCTCCGGCAAACCAAATCTCATTAGGAAGGGCTTTTCTTTCGATGATGATTTTTTCATAGTCTGAAACTTTGTTGCGATAATAATCCCAATAAATCATTTTTAAATCGCTTGGGATGGTTTTGGCATCTTCTACAGTCATCTTTTTGTCACTGTTATGATAGAACATGTCGCTCCACATCATCGGAGTGAAGCCGTATTCCTCGCAAATCGCAGTCACGCGGGGAAGATGGCGCTTCATGATCTCTAATTTGGAAACGTAGCCATGAAGTTTCAAATATTTCCCCAAGCCCAAAGTCATGGCTTCATCCATTCCGATGTGGATGAGTTTGGAGGTGAAACATTCACGACATGTGGCGATCATCTTGCGGATGAACTCGTAAGTTTTCTCTTCTTCGGCGAGAAGAATGCCTTTGTTGTCATGGATATCTTCATAAACGCCCCAGCGAAAAATATTTTCTAAATGAGCCAAGGTTTGGATGCAAGGGATAAGTTCCACCCCTTTGCTTAAACCATAGCGGTCCACCTCTTGTAATTCCTCTTTGGTGTATCTTCCCCTGCAATAACCGAAATAAGGTTCCCCTTCAATCTCATAGGTATCTTCGGTGTAAATCATCAAAGCGTTATAGCCAAAAGAGGAAATAACATCGATGAAACGTTTTAAAGAAGATACGCTTAAGACCCCATTACGAGAACAATCGACCATCGCGGCAAAATAAGATTTCTTTTCCATAAGGCGCTCCTAATATGTGTTTAATAAATCGTCACGCAACTATATGATACAAATAATTTCACCACATTAAGCATTATTTCTTAACCAACTGAGAAGTAGCGTTTATTTAAAAACAGCCACTTCTTTATGAATTTCTCCCGATTCAGACTGACGACGATATTCTTTGGGCGTCATCCCAACGGCCTTTTTGAATTCCAGTCCGAAATGGGAGGAAGAATTATATCCAGAAGAGGCGGCAATCTTTTTAATGCTCCAATCGGAATTTCGCAGCAAATCTTCTGCGTAGATCAATCGTTGATTGGAAATGTAAGTTTTAATGGAAATGCCGTATTTTTCTTTAAAGGCGTTCCGGAAATAATCGTAGTTATATCCAAAAAGCTTAGCTAGTTCGGTCACTCGGATGTTTTTCATGCAATTTTGCTTGATGTACCCTTCTGCCCGTTCAAAAACATCGTCAGTGTGATTCGCCGATTGTGAAAGTTTTCTTTTGATTTTGACAACAATCCGTTCGGTGATGTTATTGAGCATTCGATCGTAAAACGATTTTTGCTCGTCCATCTCTTTCTGGGCCTGAAGCATGTCTGCCAGAATATCGATATCTTTCCCGCTATATAACCCGGTTGGCAAACGGACAAAATCATTGTTGATCATAAAACCAACATAAATCAAATCGACAGGTCCGCTTCCAACCTCGCTATGCATAAGGCCAGGCTCAATAATCGTAAAAGTATCATCTTCAAAATGATATTTTTTCCCGCCTATAACGGTCGTTCCACGTCCTTTTTTGTAATAAACGATCTCATAACACGGGTGTTCGTGGGCGTTTACCGAATAGGATCGAGCGTGGTTGTGGCTGACGATGAATTTAGTGTCGCAATCAAACATAACCTTACAAAAATTATAAATATTGAGTGATTTTGAAACTAGCGAAATTTGCTATATAAGGGATTAATTTACAATATTCCAATACAAAAATATCAAAAATCGTATGTTAATTATCTATTCTTTTAAAGAATTGTGAGTGTTTCATCTCTTTTTATTGTAAGCGGTTACCTCGTTTTTAAAATGTAGTTAAACGGGGGGAAACCATGAAGAAAGAATATTTATTTTCCTTATTATCGGCCGCGGCAGTCGTTGGAACGTCTGTGGTCGCTCTCTCATCCAAACCCTATTTATCAGCTAAGGCGACCCTTGGCGATGTGGAATCAGCTTCTGCCCAAGATATGGTGGTTCGTACTGCGTTAAATGGCGGTAAAGCCTATTCAGGTAAGTTGGTTGATTATCAAGTGGTTCACGGAAATGTGGCAAATAAATCAATCAATGCGTTCACCACTTACGAAAGTAATGCCAATGAATGGACCGGAAGTTTAGGGACTTCAGCTGATAGTGCATACGGAAATCACTGGAGTTTTTATTCTCTGAAAAACGACGGTGTTATTTTTAAGGTCGTCGCTAAAGCAGACATTAATATTTCTATCAGTCAAAGTTCTGTCAGTGGCTGGGTTGATGGTGCTAATCTCACTATGTATAAAGAGGCTGCTGACGGTACAATCAGCACTTTGAAGACAACAGCCTTAACCGATTCCTCTACCACGGAAGATTTCGCCGGTAGCTTTGATATTGCATCCTGCGAAACGTTTTATTGGGAATTCCGTTTTGAATGGGATGGGAGTCATAGAAATACCCAAACCTTGCCAAGTTTCACCTTCACGGAAATCGAGCACCCCGCCCCATCGTTAGAAACCGTAACGGCATCAGGCCAAGATATCATCGTTAGAACTGCACTTAACAATGGCGGAAGTTATACGGATGCCTCTCTTGTTGATTATCAAGCGGTCCATGGAAATGTGACGAATGGAACCATAAACGCTTTTACCACCTTCAGTTCGGATGCTGGAACTTGGAAAGCAACTCTTGGGGCACAAGATGCAGATGATTGTTATGCCAATCATTACAAGCTCTGGTCTCAAGCAAATGATGGTTTCATTTTTAAGGTTACTGCCAAAAGTTATGTCAACGTCAGCGTGGACCTTGCTTCGGTGGGAGGTTGGCCAGACGATGCCTTTGTCTCTATTTATAAATATGATTTAGACGGAAAATTAAGCACGATTTCATCTAATAAAGTAAATGCATCCAGCCCTACTAGCGATTTTGTTGGAAATGCTGATCTTTATGCTGGCGAAATCTTTTATTGGGAATTCAAATTTGAATGGACAAGCTGGAGAAATCTAGATGGGCTTCCATCTTTCACCTTCACGGAGAAAGAAAACACAGTCGGCACTTTATCTTCCTTTATTTTAGAAAGTGATAAGCCAAATCAGTGTCAAACCAAATATTGGGAAGCCAAAAAACGCTATAACTCACTAAGCAGCGCAGAGAAATCTACTTTCCAAACGAGCACCAACAGCAGAATCGTTTCCGCAAGAGAACGTTATCTAGCCTGGGCAGTCAATCAAAGCGACTCCAATCCTTACGATAACACTTATGGAGCAAGCAATAAGACATGGGTTCAGAACAATCTAACGAAAACAAAGGAAAAACCGATGTGGATCATTGCTATCACCACAATCGCCTCCTTTGTTGGAATTGGGTCCTTGTTCTTTTATCGCAAACACAAAAAACAATAAAAACGGTAAATAAACTTTAAAGGAGCGAAGAATGAAGAAAAGCAACGTACTAGCATTACCCATTGTGACGCTTTTTGGATTAGTCGCAATGAATGGCCAAACTTCCATCATGGGAGTTAAAGCAGATGGCGCCATCAGTGAATCCATGTCAGCCACCGATATGGTGATTTTCACCGCCCAACAAAATGGCGGTGCTTATTCTGGGTACAAATTAGTTAACACCCAAGTCCTACACGGATATGTAGGAGGAGGATCAATCAACGCTTTCACCACTTATACCTACGATGGAAATGGTTGGGCCGGAACTTTAGGCGCGGAAGGCGACGATTGCTACATCAACCCGCACTGGAAAGTGTTCACGCTTAACAATGACGGAGCCATTTTTAAAGTCACAGCCAAGGAGAACATCTCTGTCGATATTACAAAAACCGTAACAGGAGGCGACTGGGTTGATGCAGTCACGCTTTCCGTCTACCGCGAAACGGTCGATGGAACCGTCTCTTCGGTATACCTTAAAGAATTAAAATCGGATACTACGGCCGCAGAATATTCAGGCACGTATAGCCTAAATAAAGGCGAAACGCTATATTATGAGCTTCGTTTTCAATGGACAGGCGACCATCGAAATATCATCAATTTACCTACTTTCACCTTCACTCAAATCGAGGGAGGGGAAGAAGGTGGAAACACACCAGCTCCAGAACCAGCCGATTTAAGTCAAGAAACAACGGTCACCATGAAACAACTCGTGAAAGAATTGGCGATCGGGGAAGGAAAAGATGTTTCCCTTAAAGAGGCAGAAGCAAACATTTATCAAGGGAAGCCAAACGGGACTTACGATAAATTCAATTCCTATACCTATGATGCCGAAAAAGAAAGTTGTTTGTTATCCAACGCTGGAGTTTGGGAAGGCGAAGATATGGCCGCGGTAACCGATTGGAGAATCAAAACGACATCTTCTTCTTGGGTTGTCTTCTCTTTTACTGCCAAAACAGATTTAAAGCTCACCATATCCCACCCAGCATTAACGGCAGACAATTCTTGGATCGATCAATATGGGCAATTCTTCAGTCTTTCATTGAAGAATAATGATCAAGTTTTTGAACAATGGAATCGTGAAATCTCTTCCCTTCCACGTGACGCGGATGAATATGGCGGTTCAATCCATTTGAAGGCAGGCGACACCGCCTTATGGACATTCGGATCGACGATTGCCGACCAACGTTTATTGGAAATCTATCCTACCTTCGTCACCGATTCCTCCTCATTTGACGTCAATGAATATGAGAAAGAGATGGTTATCGCCAGCGATTCCCTCTACTTATGGGATGGTGTCACTGAGGAAATTAACCATAACTATGGTGTAGTCGATTCCCAATTGATGTCTTACCAATACTTAGTAGGAACTCCTACGATGAGTTATCCATGCACCTATCATGAAGGCGACGGAGAAGGAAAAGAAAACGATTCGATTTGGGACTCTGCCACGAAAAAGGCTGGCTTCCAACGTTGGCAAATTCAATGCGACCAAGGGTTGGATGCGATGATTAAAATGACTGTCAAAGCAGATGTTTCCATCACGATAACTCATACTGCCATCTGGCAAAGCGCATGGTCCAGCACTAATTCAGCCATCCGTTATTATGCTATCGATGAAGAGGGCACAATGGCTTTATTAAAAACGATCGTCATATACGATAATTCGCCAGAAAACGCATATGGTATCACTGTTTCTTTGAAAGCGGGGCAAACTTTATTGATGGACTACTATACTTTGGATGGAGAATGGTATTCCGTTAATTTCGCCCCTCATTATGAATTGGATTCCACCGCTTTTGAGGAAAACGATGTTCCTGATTTTGAAGCCGTCAAGATTTTGAATCAATATGCAGCCGAGAAAAAGGAAGCCCTTGATGACCATATCGTCGAGCTCGGCGAAGAAAATTATTCGTTGGACAACTACCAACAAATTTTAAATATCGTCGATGAGGCAAAAACTGCCATTGATGAAGCCTCTTCAAAGGAAGAAATCGATGAAATTTATCGCAACGCCATCGCTAAAATGGATGATGTTAAGACTTTGAAAGAAGAAGCCGAAGAATTAATTGCTTACCGTGAAAAAACGATTGCCGCGGTTAATGAAATTTATCAATCTTTGAATCAAAACGAATACACTTCCGAAGATTGGGAAAAGATAACCAAAGCCAAAGAAGATGCAATTGATGCCATCAACAAAGCGACAACCAAGAGCGCTTGCAATTCCGCTTTATCTACTTTTAAAGCGGTCGTGAACCGCACCGAGAAAAAAGCACCATCCACTGGTTGCCGTGGCGAATTAGTAGTCTCTGTCGCTACGATGGCGGTTGCTTTACTTGGCGCCGGTCTTATTGCCATTGCTAGAAAACATAAGGAGGATCGATGATCGCGGAAGCTAGTTCTATCAAACCACTGCCGCAACGCAACCCTAAAAAGGAACGAAGAAAGGCATATTGGAGGCAAATGTGGCCTTTATATGCCTTGCTTCTGCCGATGGTCGCGTATCTTTTGATCTCGTCTTATTATCCAATGTTGGGTTTACAAATTGCCTTTAAAGATTGGAGGTTGAGATTAGGGATATGGGGCTCTCCATGGGCTACTACCGATGGCCAATTGGATCTTTTCAAACACTTCAAGACCTTGTTCATGGATGATGATTTCCCTACCAAACTGATGAACACCTTACGCATTTCGGGATTAAGAATCTTATTCGGTTTCCCTGTCCCGATTATCCTTACGATTCTTCTCAATGAGATGCGTTCACGAAAAATCAGTCGGGGTTTCCAAATTGTCGCTTACCTCCCCCACTTTATTTCTTGGGTCGTTCTCTCGGGCATTTTGACATCCATGACGGCATCAAAGTCGGTATTCCAAAATTTCCTTTCTTCCATTTTTGGTGAAGAGGTCGGTTTCTTTACCAACGACCATTTGTTTTTAGGGATGGTCATCTTCTCCGACATATGGAAAGAGGCCGGGTGGTCTACGATTATTTATTTCGCTGCATTGGCCGCAATTCCGCCAGAACTCTACGAAGCAGCAGAGATTGATGGGGCAAACCGTCTCCAAAGAATCATTCATGTGACCTTGCCAGGACTAGTCCCCGCCATCTCCGTGAATTTGATTCTCACGGCTTCTGGGGTAATTTATGGAGGATTTGATCAAATTTACAACCTCTATAACGAGACGGTCTATGGAATGGGCGATATCATTGACACCTACCTATTCCGTATCGGCATTACGGATGGTTCCTATGATGTGGCAACGGCGATGGGATTATTTGATTCTGTTGTATCCCTGATTTTGGTCTTGCTAGCAAACAAAATCATCAAAAAGATTGGAGGAGATGGGCTATGGTGATTCATCAGAAATATCATCGTGAAAATATCGCTAGACGTCTCTTCGGAAAATCACGAGGAGAGATTGCTTTTAACATCGTGAACTATCTCATTTTTGCCATTCTTTTTGTACTGTGTCTTTATCCATTTATCTATGTTTTGGTCTCTTCTTTGCAAAGCCAAGAAGTCATCGATGGCAAGTCTGTCCAAACGATTTCTTTCGAATCTTACAACATTATTCTTAATAACAATGGATTAGGAAGAACGTTCCTATTAAGTGTAGGGACGGTTGCCATTTATGTCCTTCTTTCCACTACTTTGACGGTCATCTCGGCCTATCCTTTGACAAGGAGAGAATTAAAGGGCCGAAAATTTGTGTTGGTGTTGTTATTGATCTCGATGTTATTCTCCGGCGGATTGATTCCTTATTATTTGATGATCAAACAATTAGGTTTATTTAATAACTGGCTGGTCTATATTTTCGTTGGACTAATCAATCCTTTCTATGTCATCATCGTCAAAAATTTCATCTCTTCAATCCCTAATGAAGTATTTGAATCCGCAAGGGTAGATGGGGCATCAGAATTTAGAATTGTTTTCCAAATCGTCATGCCTCTTTCTGGTCCAATTATTGCCACCATCTCCTTATGGGCGGGTGTCAGCAAATGGAACGATTGGATGACTGGCATTCTCTATATGCAAAATAATAAGGATCTTTGGTTAATCCAGCAGTTCTTAAGAAACATTCTGGTAACGGCTACGCCAGGCCAAGGCGTGGTAGATCCATCCATTATGGCCATGTCCGAATCTGTGAAAATGGCAGCCATCATCATCTCCATCGTGCCGATCATCTTGATCTATCCATTTATTCAAAAATATTTCGTGAAAGGAACGATGTTAGGAGCTGTGAAAGGATAATTATGAAGAAACAAATCAATTTAATTATCGATACTGATATCGGGGACGATATCGATGACGTTCTTGCTCTCTTGCTCGTTTTGAAAGAAGACGTCAATCTTTTGGGTGTCGTCTCTGCCTATCAAAATACGAATTTACGGGCCAGACAATTGAAGAAAGCACTTCACTTGGCTCATCGTGATGATGTTCCTGTCTATGCCGGGTATGGAAAGCCTCTTTATGGACACCACTTCCAAGGGGTTGATGTTACCTTTGACCAATATGAGAAAACCTTAGAAGAAAGACAATATTCTCCTATCAACGATCATGAGGGCTCCCTAGGAATGGGTGGCGTGAATTTTATTGCCGAACAAGCGAAGAAATACAAAAACGACCTCACCTTGTTAACGATTGGCCCGATGACGAATGTAGCTTTAGCGTTGAAAAAATCGGAATCCGTGAAGGACGTGCATCTAATTATGATGGGAGGAAGGTTCTTCTCAAAAGGAAGCGAATGGAATATCGAATGCGATGAAGAGGCGGCAAAAATCTGTTTCTCGAACATTCACGATATCACCGCGATTGGATTAGATGTAACCAATGAAACTGCATTAACCCCAGAAGAAGAATCTCGGCTCCTTGATCCTAAAGGCGATGAATTAGATCAATATCGGGCCTGGTGCGTCCAAGCGTGGAAAAATTTCTCTCATAGAACGATGGTTCTTCATGATCCTTTGGCCGCTTATTCGATATTCCACCCAGAAAGTTTGACTTTTGTGACTCATCGTGTCAGCGTAGGTATCGAATCACCTAGCGAGACATCCATCACCAACAATCAGGCTTGGAGCGAGGTTAAAATAGCACAATCATTCAATAAAGAAAAAATCGTGAAGAACATACTCGATAAAATTTGTGACTAGGAGGTAGAAAAAATGAAAAAGAACACTTTTAGAAAAGGCGTGTTACTGACTGTAACCTTATTATCTTTAGCCTCATGTGGAGGCGGAGAAGGAGGAAAGCAAGACGAACACGGCCGGGACGTGCTTCGAATTTTCATGAACGGTGGCCAAGAATATGATGGCATCAAAAAAGATGCCGTCTGGCAGGAAATCGAAGAAAAATCAGGTGTCTCCCTTCAAATTGAAGGCGCCAATCACAATAGCGATTACTACTCCGTCTTAAACCCGATGATCAATACCGGCGATGTACCAGATGTGATTTTCGCAGTCCCAAATGCCGCTGGCAACGCTTACAACAATTGGGTGACCCAAGATGTTGTCTGGAATATCGACGAGTTGCTTGCGGAGGAACCAGGAGCTTACCCCTACCTCGAAAAGATTCTAAAAAGCGATCAATTCAAAAACCTCACTTTCGGTGATGGGGCCCATACGTTGATCCCTTATTTCACCTCTAATTCTGGTTGGGGCATTTATTATCGTGCCGATTGGCTGATCGCCACAGGTCATGTCAACGAAGATGGCACGGCAAAAGTCCCTGAAACCATTGAAGAATTCCAAGAAGTTTTAAAAGACTTCACCGAAAAAGACCCTGACGGGAACGGAAAAAATGACACGTTCGGTCTATCTCCATCGAATGACGCGTTCTTTCAAAATCCTCTCTATCACGCCTTTGGGGTCAAGCCAGATTATGAATTGTTAGAAGATGGCACCCCTACTTATATGTTTATCAATCCGAAATTCAAAAATTATCTGAATTGGATGAGAAGCATGATTAGCGCAGGCTACGTGGATAAACAATTCCCTACCAACAGCAATTATCAAGATCGTAACAAATTCTATGATGGACAGGTGGGAATTCTCATCACGAACGCAGAAGCCCACGTTACTTATATCGCGGATAATCTTTACCGAGCCAATCCAAAAGCAAAAATCGTGTTTGGCAAAGCTCCGATCGGCACCAAAAACCTAGGCGAAGAAGGCGCGGGTGGATTCTCTGATTGGGGCGGATATTGGGGTGGATATTCCATTTCCAAAGATTGCGCTCATCCAGAAGCGGCGTTGCGTCTTTTCAACTATTTGTATTCACCGGAAGGAAGCAAAACTCGTTGCTATGGATTGAAGGGCACTCATTGGGATTATGACAGCGAAGGAAACGTTGTCCCTAATTTAGACAACCGTTCCGCAGAAATGGGAGATATCTTCAACGGGTCTAAAATCGACGGAATCTTCCAGCCTACTGGCTATTACAAAATGGGCGCATCTTTCTCCAATGATGTTGATTGGGATGAAACTTCGACGAATTTCCAAGTGAGAATCGATCCAAACGCTTTGGATAAGAATTATGCCGATTTGATTCAAGAAGCATTAGATAAAAACACTCTGTGCCGGTCCAATCTAACCAACATCACCGGTTTCTATCCATCATTCCGTTCCAAAATGAAAAAGGTCGAAGATGCGTCAGAACAATATGCGATTCAGGCGATGGTCAATCAAGGAACATCGGTTGATGACTACTATTCTCAATTGCTAGAAAGGATTGAGCAATCCACCTATGGATGGAGTTCGATTCAGGCGATGATCAAAGAAGTCGCAGCCGCGGCGGGGATCAAATGATGAAAAACATGAAGCAAGCGGCCTTAGGCCTGGCCATTTTATTGACGGCATGCTCGTCTAGGGAATCATCGTCTTCAATTCCTTCCCGTGATTATGGTCCAAACTATGACCCGATCAATTCCTTTGTCGATCAATCTTATCTTTATGGCATGACCGACCTTTCCTGGAGTGAGCATAACTGGAATGGAACTTCCTGGCAAGACACCCACGATTTGATTGAGGCTTTAGGCGCGAAATCCGTGAGGGTCTGGCTCCATTGCAATTGGATTATGAAAAATCCTGACACCTACGATGAAAACGGTCTTGCCCTAGCTAGAAAGATTGTGGAAGATTGGGATCGAAGAGGAATGCAAATGATCGGCATGAATCATTCGAATTTCCATGCCACGGGGTACGTCAATTCAAAATCCACCACCGCCAAACCAGCTCGCGACCTTACAGAAGGAAGCGAATATATGAAATGGCTGGAAGATTATGAACGCACCTGGAAAAATTTAGTCCTCCAATTCCCGGAAATCACTTATTGGGAAATCGACAACGAAGACAATAATGACGTTTTCTTCGGGAAACTTTCCGGAGGAACATTCACCTTGCGGCAAAAAGCAGATATTTACACCGATATGATGTTCTATGCTTCCCGGGGAATTCATGAAGCGAACCCAAAAGCCATTACCGTCATGGGTGGATTAATCACCTCTTCGGCAGAAACCTTCTTGCAATATATTTATGACAATATCGATTCTGGTGATTTCTGGTCCACTTATCCCGATGACTTTTTCCAAGTTGCTTGTTGGCATCCTTATGTCACAAACTTCAGGAAAGAAGCTTTCAAAAAGCTGAATAATGACATCTATGCCGTCATCAAACAAAACGAGCAAAAGGACAAGAAGGTCTTTATGACAGAATTCGGTTTCTCTGAGGAAAATGTTTCTGTTCAAGTTCAAGCCGATTACATTCCTCTCCTTTTCGAAACCTTAAAAGAACTCCCTTACGTGGAATCGCTTCATTATTTCCGGATGTTTGATGTTCTTTCTTCCAGCTGGGGCTCAACCGCGGAGAAGACTTTTGGTCTATTCACCGATCCTAATAACCATGGGGTCGCAGGGGAGAATAAAACACTAGCTGCCCCGAAAAAGAGCGCATATGCCTATCAAAAAGCCGCGGGCGGAACCGGTTCATTAACGACTTATCAAGAAAAAGTCAACTAACGTTCCGGGCCTAAGCCTTTTCGGTAAAGAGAACCTAACGTTTCTATTCCGACTGTTTTTTCCAGACGCATCATTCCAAATTCAAGGTTCAAAAGAGAAGTCAATGCCCCACCCAAAAGGATTTCTAACGTCATTTCAATAGAAATCCCGATGATGGGACTGAATAGCATAGCAAGATAAAGACCGTTGGAAGCAATTAACAAAGCCACATTCAGGAAAAGGCCTCCAAGGCCAAAGAAAATCGATGCTTTAATGGATGAGAAGAACCCATTTTCGAAATAGAAACATTCCAAAAGAAAATAAGGTTTGCCAAGACAATAAAGAAACAAAAAGAGACATGCGATAATCAAAGAGATCAATTTCATGGCCGCATTGAATTCGCGATAGAAATAAACCCCATAAGTCGCAAAGACTAAGAAAACAAAAATGCCTAAGATTAGGTAATAGAACAGGAAGCGGAGCCAATGTTCTTTTATCGCCATCCAAAAATCTTTATATGCCGCATCATTATCGATCATTAATTTAGCTACTACCCCATTCATTCCAGCAGAGCCAATCCCCACGATAGTTAAAGCAATGGCAAATAATGAGCCTGCGATTAATAAAAGAATAAACAAGGAATTCGCGTCTGGATTTTCGGATTGTAGCAAAGACGTGTATTGAAAATGGAAGCTTAATAGCAATAACAGCAAAGGGATCGTGAAGACAAAATAGGTTAAAGAGGAAAAGAAAAGCACCAAAAAGTGATTTTTGAGCAAAAAGAAAATTTGGCTTCCTCTGGATTTTGGAAGAGGCTGAGAATCTTTTGCCGCAAAATTTGGGTGAAATAAGGACATTTTAAATATGAGCCGCTTGGACTTCTTCTTTCGTTGGGATAGAAGGCAAAGCACCTTTTTTCGTTACGGCAATAGCAGAAGCTTTTGAGGCAGTTTCCATCGCCTTTTCTGAGGAAAGTCCTTGTGCTAAAGAACCAACAAAATAACCAAGATAAGTATCGCCAGCCGCCACCGTGTCGATTGCTTTCACAAGATGAGGCGCACAATGGTGTTGGCCTTTGGAATTGAATAAATAACTGCCTTGGGAGCCAACGGTAACTAAAACATTTTTGACGCCCAAAGAAAGCAAATAACGAGCCCCTTCTTCAATATTGGAGGTTCCAGTAAGCAAAGCCAGTTCCGTCTCGTTGGGAATTAAATAAGCCGCTTTTCTTAGAGCCTCTTGGGATATTTTCTTCGCTGGGGCTGGATTATAAAGGATGGTTTTGCTATCCCCGTATCGTTTCAGAATATATTCGTTGGTCGCCATTGAGATTTCATTTTGCAAAACAATGAATTGGGCTTTTTCGAAAAGTTCCCGTTTTTCTTCTATAACGGCAGGGGAGATAAACCCATTCGCCCCTTCCATGATCATAATTTCATTTTGCCCTGCTTGATTGACTAAGATGGTCGCGTTCCCTGTCGGAAGATCACAGAAAACAACATTCTGGTCCAACCCTTCTTTTTGAAGAATCGGCAATAAAAAATCCCCTTCTTGATCTTTTCCTAAAGCGGTTAGGAAATGAACGTTGGCGCCAGAACGTTTGGCGGCAAATGCTTGATTGGAGCCCTTCCCTCCGGCTGCCACCGATTTGTAGGAAGCGTTAATCGTTTCTCCTTCTTTGGGGAAACGGTCTAAGTAGATTGTCGTGTCGACGTTGATGGAGCCGACAACAAGGATTTCTTTATTCATAAACTATAAATAGTTTACCAAATCTCTCAGGGGACTTTGAATAAGGAAAAAGAAAAAAGTCTTGCGACTTTATTCTTCCTCCAATTGGGCGAGGACTTTATATAAGATTTTGTATAACTGACCCGCTTCTTCGGGAGACAATTTTACGCATCGCCCCATCTCCTGGGGAATGACAACGGCTTTTTCTTTTAACGCTAACCCTTGTGGGGTCAGGGCGATAATCAAATTGCGCTCATCTTTTCTATTTCTTTTTCGTTTCACATACCCTTTGTCTTCCAATTTCTTCACTAATGGGGTTAGGGTGCCAGAATTCAAAAAGAGATGTTTGCCCAGTTCCTTCATGTTGGTGTCGCCATATTCCCATAGAACCAACATCGTGATGTATTGGGTATAGGTTAAGTCCAATTCAGAAAGAAAAGGCTGATATTGTCTGATGATCTCTTTGGATGTCGCGTAAAGAGGAAAACAGATTTGGTTTTCTATCTTCAACGATTCGTAATTGTCTTCCATCTTATTTTTTCAATTCCTCCATCACGAATTTTTCTAATTTCTCAGGAGTTGTGGCAGAGCCAAAACGATCCACTACTTCGCCTTTCTTGTTAACCAAAAATTTGGTGAAGTTCCATTTGATCTTTTCTCCAAGCACTCCTTTCTTTTGAGATTTGAGCCATTGATACAAGGGGTCGGCGTTGTCCCCGTTGACATCAATCTTCTTAAATTGAGGGAAGGATGCGTTATATTTCAGGGTGCAGAATTCATGGATCTCTTCCGCTGTACCTGGAGCCTGATGACCGAATTGGTTGCAAGGGAAATCTAAAATCACAAAGCCTTCATCTTTATGGGCTTCATATATTTTTTCTAATCCTTCATATTGTGGGGTGA
This sequence comes from uncultured Erysipelotrichaceae bacterium, assembly GCA_902794835.1. Classification (GTDB taxonomy): domain Bacteria; phylum Bacillota_I; class Bacilli_A; order RFN20; family CAG-826; genus UBA4951. The sequence continues at coordinate 18,442 of CADBIO010000023.1, read as the reverse complement.
AACCACAACCGGTCGCGGTGTTAACAACAAGAATCACTTTTCCTTCGTATTCTTTCAGCGACACATCATTTCCTTGTCTGTCTTTGACGGTGAAATCGTAGATTGTTGACATAACTGTTCCTCCTTAGATTTCAGACTATTTAAATTGTATGCAATCTTTTAATAAACACAAGTTAAAACTACCGATGTTTTGATATCGATTTTTGAAATTCGTTGTTTTATTATTCGTCTTTGAAATCGATTTTTAATTCGGTTTCGAACATTCTTTCCCAAGGCTGTCTTACGTGAATGTCCGAAACTTTGGCAGCGACTTCGGGATAATTCTCCGCCATATAATTCATCAAAACTTTTTTGATGATGGGCGGGACTTTGCCTTGTTTCCCATCGACTTTGAAATAATTGAGACCCAGGTCAGGCAAATAATTCTTGCTCACCTCTTCCCTGGTATAAGTCATATAGCCACAATCTTCATAATAACGATACGTCAAGAATTCCTGATTCTTTTTCTCGTCACGATAAAAATAATAGAGAATCGACTGGCAAATGCAGGTTCCTAAGGTATTCGAAGATGTGTTCCATGCGGCGTAGCCATGAATTTGATAAAGGAGATTTTCTTTATGTAACTCATCAAAGACAAGATGGTCAGCCCCATTCGCGGTCGCATTATCACCAATGGTTACGACTTTGCCTTTCGCAAGGGCTTCTTTCAAGAAAGAAATGAAACCGGGGATGTCTCTTTGAACTTCATAGACTTGGTGGAATCTTGGATTATCGAAATCTAGCATCTCATCCACCATCGTGACACCCAAGACAATATCCGCCTCTTCGAAGGAATAAACCCGTTCTGCGCCGGCAGAAGAGATTTGATAATTCATCGTCTTATCTAACGCCCGGTCTTCAAACCATGGGATGCATTCTCCTCCGTGCTCGGAAGCATATTTGACAAAGATTTTCGGCGCGTACCCATTTAAGGTGCAGACGGCTCTGGCTAACATGGTTAAACCTGTGTCATCCGCGCTTGGATACATGGCGGTGACTTTTTCTAAATGGTTGTCGGCAAAATATTTTCTAACTCTGATTTGATCCAAAATCGTGAACCCGTATTCAGTGGAATCATCTTGAGGAACGATGAAGAAATCAAAAACGCCTTCTTTCACATATTCCAGGTTGGTTAACAACAAGTCTGTATTTAAATGTCTGCGGTTTACATAATCATCTAAATATTCCTTAGGAAGAGTTTCTTTGAGTTTAGCAAACTCTTCTTTCTCTTCTTCGGTTAGCAAACCGAGACTTTCTTTGTGCTGGCATTCTCCATAACGATGGATCATTGAACCATATTCTTCATAATAATCCGGCTCTTCCTCTGCGCTGTTATATCCTGGGCAACGCATGATCAGCTCAAAGCCAAACAATTTCATCTTTGGATTGTTCTTTTTGATTTGAGGAATGACAGCAATTCTTTGATGCAGGGTCTCATAAGTCTCATGATGCAATCTCGATGGGACGATGCCGCCGAAAATCAAGGTATCGATAGAAACAATGACGACATCCGCGTCCTTGCTATTCTCTACCAGCCAATCGCTGATTTTCTTGACATCCCCTGCTTTCTTTTTATCGCCTAAATATTCGCGGGGTGGCAGGCAAATCTCATAATCCCCTTCTCCAATGAGGTTTGGATAGAGATAATTGACTGGTCTTTCATCTAAAGGGACAAGAACAATCTTTTTCATAAAAACTCCTTTATCTTTTTTATGTAGGCTTCCGCAATTAATGCTAAGGCATAGGAATCTGGGTGAAGCCCATCAATGGAAAATTCAGCCTTATCGATTGGCACGATTTTTAATCCGTCAATAAAAGAAATGCGATATCCTTTTTCCGCATATTTTTCGCATTCTTTTTTCAAAAATCCCCTGTAAAACTCCCGCCTTTCAATAACATCTTCTTGCTCATAAAAGTCCATTCCTAAGTAGGTTCTTGACGCTAAGATCACCGGAGTTTTAGGGCATTTTTCAAAATAGATATCAAGAAACGGCTCTAACCGTTCTTTTAATTTCCAATCCATTCCTGCATTCGGTTCGGCATCGATAAGAAGAAGATCGAGATTTCGCTGGCTAAGAATGGTGGCGGTTTCTGGTTCCATCATGGCACTGCCAGAGAAACCGAAATTCAAGACTTCGAGATCCAAGGATCGAGAAATCATATTCGTATAATTTTCTCCTGGCTGTGAAGTTGCACATCCTTGCGTGATGCTGGTGCCATAAATTCCAATTCTTTGGGGAGAAACCGACAGGTTTTACCTTCGCACCCTTTTCAAGCCCAACTTCCAAAGAGACCACCCCCATATAGGATGGAAGATAGGCAACATATTTCCTATTTTTTCGAGGGCTTTGAGGGAAATTTAACATCGGCACATTGTAAGAAGATGCTTTAGGAGAGAAGCGCGTCACCCCTTGGAGGAAATAACAATTCTCTTTTTCATCAAAAGAATAAAGAGCAATCCCCGATTGGGCGATGTTAGAAAGATTGTCCATATCCGAAGGCTTTTGGTTGGTTGCTTTGAAATAGATCTGCGAGGAATCTGTCTCAAATTTCAGTTGAATTCCCGCGGAATGGTAGGAAAGAAATTCCACGTCTTTAGATACCTTAGAGATCAATTCTCTTTCTTTGGCATTAAAACGAGGATACCCATTCTCTTTTTTATCGTCGATTCCATAGAGACCGAAAAGAGCGCTGTCTTTGGCGTCGTAATAGACGATCCCCGATTGTTCAGGCTCGTCTTTGATTGCCATGTTATGATCTGCTTGATTGATTTCCATTCGTTATTTGCTTCTAACTAAGATGGCGTTCATCACGGCTCGGGTGTTTAAGGGCTCCGAAGAACCAGTGTCGCTGGAGCGGACAACCACTTTAGGAGTGGCGTCACGTGCCTTTTTCAGCACCATTTGAGTCGATCCCCCGCCATCGAAATTTGCTCCATTGAGAATATTGTTATAAGACATGTATTCGGCAAGCTCAGGCAAAGAAACACCATGAGGATCTTCTTCCGAGGTGCTCTTTTTTCCATAATAAAGGGATTCGACGGCATAAATGACAACCGTTCCGTCTTCTCGCACGCCTACGGCGCTTCTAGGAACTTCCACATTCTGACAGCCATTCGTGTTTTCTAACGATACCGTGGATACGATTTCGTTGTCTCTAATGATTTCTTGACGACAGCCAAGAATCGTTTCTGCGCCGTCCCAAATTCCATCTGGAGAATGAACTGTGATGGATAGGGTGTTGCCGACGCCAATCTTTCCAGCAAAAGAAAGGCCTGCACTATCTTGGTTCCCGAAAATGAGATAAATGTGGTCTGTCGCTGGGGCAGGCAATTTTGTCACCGCCGTGACGGATTCAGCAGCCGTAACCGAGGCGCGGTTCAATCCTTTGGAAATATCCAAATCAAAATAAGAATCGTTCGCGGCGATACGGATGGCTTCCGAAGACAAACGGATGTTGTTATTTGTCTCAATCGAACGAGATCCTAATTTGATGGAATAATTCAAAGACGCCTGAATATAACGTTTTTTATTTGCGGCCTCTTTTGGATCCTTGCCATCATTGGAAAGAATTGGAGCGACCTGCGCCACTCCATTTTTAATGCCAAAAAGCATTGGATAGGAAGCCGGAACGTCTGAACTAGAATTGGTGTAATCATAATTCCCGTTATCGTTATGAGAACTTTTAACTACATATCCGTCTTTGACGAAAGCGTTGACGACTTGACTGCCAAAGAAATCGGCATTTAACGAAGCATAGACGGTCTTCCCTGTCTTCTCTTCCATATCCAAGGCAGATTGATAAGGGACGTTCTTGGTGTTATTGAATTTGATTGAGGCGTTTTTTGCCGTGCCAGCATCAATGGCCACCTTCGAAAGGTCTACTTCCAAAGAATGCACTTGAACTTTGTTGTCGTTCTCTTTGGTCATCGTGTGGGTATAGTGCGTCAAACCATCGACAATCGTCTCTGAAATCTCGGTACCGCCATCTTTGAATTTGCTGAAGGCAAAATCGGCTTTAAAACGTGGAGAGACCGTTTCTTCAGAAGTTGTTTCTTGGCTAATGGATGGCACTTCTTCACTTGTCGGTGACTCGTTGTTGTTATTGCCAGCGCAAGAAGATAGAAGGAGCGTGCTTAAAACAAGCAGCAAAAGGCGATGTTTTGGCGTTTTCATAGACTAGACCCCTTTCTTTAAAAGCTGAACTGTGTTGTTCAGACATCTCATGACGTGGAATGGGCCTTTGTAAGTGTGCCCTTTGCATGGAGGTTCGGTAACTTTGCCATCTCGTCTTAAATAGCCATACCATTCTCCATATTCGTGATCGGTGAAATGCGTAAAGGCATAGTCTGTAATCTTGATAAACCATTCCAGATAGAATGGATCTTTAGTGAGGTGATAAAGCAGCAAAGAGGCGTTGATTCCTTCATTATGAGGCCACCACAGCTTCATATCGTGCTCATAAGCTTCGACTGGTTTGCCAAGGCAATCGACAAAATAAAGGATGCCTTGATATTCTTCGTCCCAACCATTTTTGATGGCGTCACGGAAGACAGATTCGGCGAATGATAAAAGGTTTTTATCGTTCCGATATTGAGCCTCTTCCGCTAAGAAGTAGGCACATTCTAAATCGTGCCCTGGATTGATGATCCGCGCTTCGGAAGAGTCCAAGAAAGGACGGTTGTCTTGGGTAATCGATTCCAGTTGGGCGTGCATCTCTGGGAAATTGTGTTTTTTGATCTCAGCAATGCATTCGTCGATGTGCTCGTTGTATAAGGAGGTGCGTTCTGGATCGAATTGACGCATGATCGATGTGACGTTAAGGAAAATCATGCTTGGCCCTTGGGCTTTAAGATTTCTCGTTTCAGGATAGACTTTCGGAAAAATCTGGAACGGGTCGTTTTTCGGGTCTTGATAAATGGCATAAGTCATGTCATATACCTTACGTGCCGCGGCTAAGTAAGATGGCTCTTTGGTCGCCCCATAATATTCGATGTTGGCCATGATATAGAAAGTCTCAGAAAAATAATATCTTCTCTTTCTTAATGGTTTGCCATCGCGGGTGACGGTAAAATACATCCTGCCATCTTTATCGAAACAATGAGCATTCAGAAAATCGATACACGACCTCGCTAAATCCAAATATCGAGGGTCTTGCTTGAAGGTGTTATATAGATGCGAATACATATAGGCGCATCTCCCTTGCATCCAGACACTTTTGTCCAAGGAATAGACTTCCCCTTTTCTATCTAGGCAATTGAGAAGACCGCCATATTCCTGATCTTGGCCGTGTTCCAGCCAAAAAGGAATGCAATAACGTTCCAGCTCTTCCGTATAGAGCTTCAGATAATGATCTTGGTCAAACATAGGACGTTCTCGAAAATGATTTATTTATTGCCTAATCTGGCATCTTGATCGGCAAAGCCCTGTCTAAAGGCTTCGATGGTCGCAGAAAGGTCACTGTAATCCTCGCTTGGCGTGGTTGGACGGCTGACGATTTGGAGACGGTTCATGATCTTGTTGCCAGAATAGTCGTTGGCGTTAAACCAGACGGCTCCACGGATTTGTTTGACGTATTCCGCTTGAACTTTAGCGTTGATTTCGCTCCACATATCTTTGACCCATTGAGCTTGAGTATCTCTATTTCTGCCAAGCTCCCCGGTCGTTTCACCGCCAGATCCGCAGGCAAATTCAGAAATAATCAATTTCCATTCCGTATCGAAAGTACGGCTGTTCTTCTTATACAAGTCAGTATAGAGACTCTTGAAGGATTTGATGCTAGAAGCAGATTGTTCTTTGGCATAGTTGTTGAATTCATAAGCCGTTCCACCGAGTAATTGAACATAGTCAATTCCTGGGAAGTAGCAAAGGTCTTCGCCCCAAGAAGAATATGGAGCACTGACGGAAATTGGGTTCCAAATCCAGATGAGGTTGGTGCAGCCTTCTTCGACACAGATGTCATAAAGCCTTCTCCAAGTCATCACGAAGATATCTGGATCAAGCAAGGTCATCATGCCGCAATAAGAAGTCCAGTCCGTGTTCATTTCGTTATTCAAACGGATCAAGATGGGTTTGCCATAGGCTTTCATGTCTTTGGCGAATTGACGGAATCTTGCGTCATGTTTGCCACGCATGATGTCAAACATCGGGGTGATATTGTCAGCAACGATGTTGTTGTTGGTGGTGAATTGAAGGGTAAATTGCAAAACTGGTTTGCCATCGGTCCCTGTGCCACCAGCTAAAGCGGTTGCCATTTGGATTGGGAAACGGGTGATTAAATGGTTATAAGTTGGGTAGATTTCAAAATTGTGGTTCCACTTCTGCTGAATGTCATCGCGAACTGTCTTGGACCATTCATAATAAGAATCATAATTTCCATGCCCTGGTTCCATCGCGTTTTCTTCGCCTGGCATCGAATAAGAGAAGACGCCCCAGTTGACATATTCGGTCGTGGTTAACTTTTTGAATAAAGCTTTCGTGTCTTCATCCCAATATTCACATTCTTTGGCCGCATGAGAATGGAAATAGTTACGCGCGGTTCCTTTGGAGGTGATACGGGAATAGCTAGTAACGATGTCTTCCATCAATTTGCTTTGCTCTGTCTTGGATTTCATGACAAAGAGGCAGAAGTTCTTTGGATCGCTTTTCACACGGACGATGCCAATATTGTAATAAGGTCTTTCAATCTGATTATTGTCGTCCCCAGCAATCTTGACACCAAAGAAATACACGTCATACCCGTCTTTGAATTCAAGGTCGCCGAATGGGTTGGATGGAGTAAAGCTATATTTGCAAGGAACAGTACGTTGCAAACCGTTTTTGCCAATGAATTCATCTCTTAAGAGGTAACGCATGAGCCATTCTTCGCCATAGGTATACCATGGAGTGGAGAGGGACGTGTATGGGTTTCCGGATTCAAAAGAGACGTTTAAGATGGAATCCCCAAAGGTCATGGTCGTGCGTTGTTTGGCGATGCTGTAATCCACTGCAACTTCATTAAATGGAAGCGAGAACACATAACCATTAGAAACATTCACAAAACGCATCGCGTGATCGTTATAAAGTTCTAGTTTCACATCTTCTCTGTTCGAGGTAGAAGTAAAACGACCGACATATTTGCCCGTATTAAACGCCTTCATCGAACGAATATCAGAAACAGAATTGAATCCATTCGCGGCGTCTTTGACTTCGCCATTGGTATAAACTCCGCTGAAGGCGTAATTCAACGAATCTTGATCGGTGATATTAGGATTAATTTCTTCCGATGTGTTTGAGGCGACGCTGTCTGATTCCTCAGAGGACTGTGTTCCTCCTCCCGCTCCATTACAGGCGGACAAAAACGTAATCGTACTCAGCATCAAAAATCGGTTAAATAGTTTTTTCATCATTCTTCCTCCTTGTCATTGAATGTTGATTTTCACAATTTTCGAATATCTTCCATAAGAAGTTTTCGCCCCAGTTTGGGTCGCATATAAGGTGGCATAGGCAACAGACCCTTCGCGAGAGATTTCTTTGATTTGGCATTCTCTCTCGCTTTGCCAACCATTATAGGATGTGGTTTGAACGACAAGTTTCCCACTTTCATAAGCGGAAGCGCTCATCGTAATTTCATGGTTTTCGATATCTTTAAGATAAGCGTGACAAAGATCGGCAGCATTCGTCGTGGCAATCATCGATTTCATCCCGAAATGGACGTCGTTTTCATAAGTCCAGGTGTTTTGAACAAAACCACGGGCTAAATAGAATTCACCAGTCACATCACAATAATAATCCCCAGCATTCGTCTTTTGATCATGATTTTCATCTAAACCGATATTGTAATGGCGGAGGAACTTCACTTTGTTGGCATATTCTGTCATCGCCACATGTCCTCCTCCATTCCCCCAGGCAGGGAGATTGTTTAACGATTCATAGCCAGAACGTGCCCCACCGATGTAGCCAAGAGGAATCTCTGGCATTAATTCTTTCATCTTTTCCGCTAATGGAGCGTAGAAAGTGATCGCGAAGAAGTGACCATAGAAATCCGGGGTCTCATCGATGATCCGTTTGAAGTTTTCGATGCAATGCAATTCATTCAAAGCTTTGTCGGAACAGCCATCAAATTTCAATTCCAACAAACAGATCAAATCGGCATGCATAACCTCTTTGATCAATTGTCTGAGGGACGGATAAGTTTCTCCATAACGCTCATTATAATCATTTAAGGTTGCCCCCGACATAGCCGTTGAAGTCGTGTTTACAAAATACCAACCGCTCTTAGTAGAGGTCCCATTGGTTTGCGAATTATGGCAAAGCAAAATCTCTTCATCTTTGCAGACTTGAAGGTCCACTTCGATATGAGAGGCGCCCTCGCTATAAGCAGCTAAGCAAGCCGTGATGGAATTTTCATTGCAATAAGTCGTAATTCCACGATGGGCAGCAAGATGTTGAGGAGAAGCCCAACCACTTTCATCGAAGATTTTTAAAGTGGAGATGGTTTCTGCAGGGTGGTCGCTTACAATCCCATAACAGCCATCGGTTAACGCTTTGGCGTCTTCCAAAGAAGAATCCGTCATTGCCCAGGCTACCTTTGCCATGGCTTGACAATATTCGGCGGTGATAGAGATATTCGGATCATCGCCGTTGAGCAATAAGGTGTTGGCTCCTACTTTATTGGCGTCTCTTACATATTGCCAATTAGCAAAACGTGAGGAAGGCAAAGTAATGGAAGTCATATCATAAACAGAATTCAAAAGATAGGCATTGGAATCTTGATAGATTTTGCCAATGGCGTCAAGAGAAGAAGAGACGACCATCATATCGTAGTAACGGTATTCGTTATTCCACCACGAAAGGAAACGTTCCACGTTGCTGTCTGTGATTCTTACCACCGGAACATATTTTCCTTTCACGTAGGTATCTAAGATCTCCGTTAAGTTATATTTTGTGCCTTCGTAGGTCAGATTCAGGTTATTGTCTGTTTCTAAAATAACGTCATAGAAGCTGGCGTGCACATCGACATTCGTAAAATCATTTAATGTCTTTGGATTTAAAATCAGTGCCGGTCCATAGGTAAGAGAAGTTGGATTTACGATATTCTTGTTAAGATAAGTCTCATAAGTGACATTTGGGGTGGCAGCCTTTACCATCTGAGGGCCAGCAACATTGACTCCCGAAAGAGGAAGCAAGAAGGAGAAATAAAACAAAAGATTCTTTTTCATGTTTCACTCCCCTTTTATATTCGTGACATAAAGCATAAAAGAAGCTTCATGCTCCCCATAGGTCAAAGTCACCAACGCATTGCCTCGTTTTAATGTGGTGAAAATTGCAAGCAATTCTTGCGCTTCAAACGAAATGATTTCTGGGTCCGAGACACTCCAGATGGCTTCCCCAGCAACGCTAGAATCCGTGATGACTCCTTTGACCGACACGGTTTTCCCTATTCCCTTAACGTAAAGACTACCAGAAGGGACAGGAAGATAAATCACCGGCTCAATGACATCGATGTCAATATTGGCTAAAACGTCACCGTTAGAGGAGGTAATCGTTAAAGAGGTGTCACCGATCGCAGAACCATAAACAGTGAAATTCCCTTCTCCGACATTCACGGTAGCAATCGATGGATTTTCCACGGTAAAAACCAATTCGATATCTTCTTTAACGACAAACTCTCTCGTCACCGCATGATATAGTTCCACGCTGATGGGGGAAGAATCTACTTCCAAAAGATTCGCTGGCTTGGTTTCATTCGAAGCACAAGATCCAAGCAAAGTCAGGAAGAAGAAGGTTGAGGTCAGTTTCCGAAACGAAATCATGGGCTACCTCATTAGAACAATCTGTCCTTTTCTACATGTAATACACGGAATTCGATGCCACTGACGTTTTTCATCGTCTTATGTCCATCGCGATTCCATTCCAAGACAATCTCATTGCCTAGGTCATCATTGAAGCAATACGTCCCTTCCCCTGAGACGAGGAAAGTCAATGTTTGGTAATGCTCTAAGTCGTTTCCGACTGGGGATGCTAGTTTGTTTCCTTTCAAATTTAAAGGAACGATGGAATTGTTCCGTAAGAAAACCGGGCTATGCGTTGATGCGATTTCGACCTCATGATAGCCTCCGACAAATTTTTTGCCGCTATAAAGATCAAACCAGGTGTCGTTAGGCAGATACAGTTTTCTTGTGCTGATGTAATCTTCGTAAATCGGGGCTATTAATAAGGATGAACCGAGCATAAATTCATCAGCCACGTCATAGCCTTTTTTATCTTCTGGATATTCCAAAACAAGGTGACGGATGGCAGGGATTCCTGTGAGATGAGATTCCTTCATCAATTGGTATTGATAAGGGATGAGGTTGTAATGGAGATTAAATTGATCTCTTAAAATATCCATCAAAGCAGGATCTTTAAGATAAGCGCACATATTCCATGGGGAGCGGTCATTGATGGTCCATGCCCCACTGAAATCACAACGTCCGTTTCTCACGGGATCGGAATGCCATTGCATGATTGGCGCAAAAGCGGCCATCATCACGGAACGAAGATAAAGCTCACGGGTAGGAAGATAACCAGAGAAACCAGCAATATCGAATCCCCAGGTAGAGATGCCACTTAAACCTGCGGATAAGCCTGCTTTCGTAATCGAACGGAATTCGCTCCAGGTGCTTTCTTGATCCCCTGCCCACACGACGGCATAAGAAGGCGTTCTAGGGCCACCTGCACGGGAGAAAATCAAACGATCGGGTCCAGCGAATTGAGAAAATTTCTCATTATAAAGATCACTGTAACGTTGTTGTCCTTCTCTGCCGGTGGTGCCGTCAAAGAATTGGGCATCTTCTTCATGAACGAATTCGCCACCATCGGTTTTGAACCCATCCACGCCCATATCTAATAAATATTGCCAATGTTTAAACCAGATTTCGTTGGTCTTCGGGTTGGTAAAATCAGGAATTTCTGATTCGATGCACCAGGTATGAGGAATGCGATAAGGTTCGCCATTCGGCTTCATGACACAAAGTTTGTGTTCAATCGCATATTGGTTGTCAGAGACTCTTTGTTCCTCATTCCAAGTCGATTGGACTTCTGTCCCTTCGGCATAAATCGGAACGAGCCATAGTAATAAATGCAATCCTTCTTCGTGCAAATCGGAAATTAGCTTTTTGGGATCGACCCAAACCTTGCTTTCAGAAAAATCTAATTCATCGGCAGAAGGTCCTTCGTCTCCTGGTTTCAATGGTTGTTTCGAGCCCATCCAAAGATAATGGGTGGTTGCATCGCTCCAAGGCTCGCAGACCATGACATTGTGAGGAATGTCATATTTTTTAGCCAATGCCATTTGTTCACGAAGTTCGGCCTCGCTTTGCCACCGATTGGAACTCATCCAAGCCCCTAAAGCCCAGCGAGGGAACATCCTTGGCATGCCAAGAAGAGTCCGGAATTCTTTCAGGATGTCTTTTGGCTGGCCTTCGAAATAATAAATCTTTGCCACCTCTCCTTTGCTTCCTGGAGCGAAAGAGATGTCAATCACAGAAGGGTCGCGGAAATCAAAATCGACTTCGACATAGGTATCGATATAGAAGCCAAATCCTTCGGTGGAAAAGAAGAACGGCATCGAAAGATAAGAGAATTCCCCTTGATAGAAACATTTCTCTTTGACCATGGAACGGACGAATAATCCAGCATGGTTTGGCTCATCGAATTTTTCACCGAAACCATAAACTGCGCCATAAGGGCCTTTACGATAAAGATGATATTTGCCGTTGACCAACTGAAGTTCTTTGGAATCTATGATTTTCATATCTTTATCCCTTGACGGAGCCGATAGTCGCTCCTCCTTTGATGTATTTGATGACGTATGGATAGATTGCCAAGATCGGAATGATGGAAATCAATAACGAAGCGGCTTGGATGTTGTCTTGGTGGGTTTGCAAGAACGTATCGTACATTGTTGCCGTCGCATCTTGCGTCATACGGATATAGAGATAATAGGCGAGCGGCATTTGGCTTTCGGCGGAGGATTTGATGAAAATCAAGGCTGCACCATAGCCATTCCACATGCCAACGATGGAGAAGAAACAGCAAGACCCAAAGACAGGCAAAGCCATCGGAACGACAACGTTAAAGAAGGTACGTAACGCTCCAGCGCCATCGATAATCGCGGCTTCTTCCACTTCTTTAGGAATGTTTTCAAAGAAGTTTTTGTAGAACAAGAGGTTGCCTACGTTAGAAATGGAAATCAAGATAATGGACCAGATGTTATCCAATAAATTGAATGTTCTCATCAAGAGGTAAATCGGAACGGTGCCTGCCGAGAAAAGCATTGTGATGACAAAAAACATCATAATGCCCCCTTTAAATGGGCAAGAGGCTTTGCTAAGAGGATAGGCAGCCATCGCTTCAACTAAATTCGAGACAATGGTAACCACAAGCGTGATGATGACGGAATTCAAGAAAGAACGCCAAAAGCCGCTGTATTTACTAGAGAAAATATAAGCAAGCGAAGAAAGATCCCATCTCACCGGGAAGACGGTCACGGATTGATTGAAATTTGGATCATTAAAGGCCAAAGAGAAATAATTCAACAATGGCACCAAGGTGATTACCACCAGGAAAAAGAGCAAAAACAACGACACGCCATGAATGAAATAGTCAACGACAGGCTGTTTGACTTTGTTACGACGTCGGATGGCGTAATAAGACATCGACAATTTCTTTTCGTTTTTCATTGTCGTTTTCCCCCTCACCATAGACCTCGATGCAACGTCTTTGTGGTAATCGCGTTGCCAAGTAACATCAAGAACAGGCTGACAAAGCCGTTGAATACGCCGACCGCGGCAGCTTGGACGTAACTAACGCCCGCTCCTTGGCCGATGGACAATTCCCAAATATAAAGATCCAATGTCCATTGGGTCTGATAATAAGCGGAAGCATTTCCGGTATCTAACATCAGTTTGACTTGTTCCAAACCAACGCCAGTAAAACCAGAGATGTTCAATACCAACATCAAAGCAATGGTTCCTCCGATTGAAGGGATCGTAAGATATAACGCTTTTTGGAATTTGTTGGCTCCGTCTAGAGTGGCAGACTCGTAATAAGATTTGTCTATTCCTGTGATCGCGGCGTAATAAAGGATGGATCCCCATCCTGCCCCTTTCCAAGCGGCATAGAAAATGAATAATGGCTTAAAGGATGCTTCGTAATAGGTGATATGTTCCCCATTGGTGAGCCCAGAAAGCCAACGGCCTAACATCCCAATTTCCGGATCAAAGAAGTTGGTCCATACTTTGATGACAACCGTCCACGATAAGAAGTTTGGGATACAAAGGATAATCAAAATCAGTTTGGCCAATTTTTGGCTTTTGATTTCAGAAAGCTGGATGGCGAGGATGATCGACAACGGGAAAACCAAGAACAGTTTAATTAAGTTGATGATCAGAGAATTTGATAAAGCGACGAAGAACGTGTCGTTAAAAATAGAGCCAAATGTATCTAACGTCCAATTGGAATACGCTAAGGCCCCTAAGATATTGGCGTTACTACGCATCGCCTTATCAAAGAGAGTGTCTTTGAAGGCGAAAGTCACGCCAAACATTGGGATGTAGGAAAAGACAATCGTGAAGGCGGCAGCAGGAATGATGAACCAGAGAATGCCTTTATTTTTCTGGAATCCTTCTTTTTGCCGTTGCCAAAAACCTTTTTTATAGACGTTTTCCTTGGCTGATCTTTTCAGTGCGTGGGTGGCGGAAGTCATAATTAAGATCTCTTTAATTTGACGTTGTTATACCATTCGGTCATTTCATTCGAAATCTCTTCGCTCCAATAATAATAGCGTTCTCCGTCGGATCCCTTCTTATAAGTGGTCAAAAGGGCTTGACGAGTAACTTCTAACGCTTTGGTTGGAGTGGTAGATGCCGCGCAGTCAATTGCCGTTGCTAAACCGCGTTTGGCAACCGTGCGGGAGAGAATGGAAATTGGAGCCCAGTGTGGCATCGGTGGCATCATGGTCATCGGATTGAGGATGATGGTTTCATCCATCGGCACAGTAACTTGCCAGGCGTCAAAGCCGGTCTCTCTTAAGTGGAAGAGGGTATTGGCCGATGGCGATAAGGTGCCGTTGCAATATTGAGAATTATCGACAATCTGAGTCATATAACGTGGGGTGAGTTGCACCCAAATACCACCGCCACTGACCGTTCTTGTCATCGTCGTGCCATTTAAGGTTTGCGTGGTCGTCTCGTTATTGAGTTTGGTGGTTAAGGTTTCCCCGTCTTTGACATCATGTGGCAAGGCAGGGTCAATTTCGTATGTGATTTTATGAGTATATGGTCGCAAATAAATGATCTTTTCGCTCATATCTTCGAATTCTTGGAAACCATAATCGCCCACCGGATAATAATCTTTTGCGCCTTCTGGTGTTTCGATTTGACGCCAGTGAACGTTGTTTTGGATCCAAGTTTCGTCAATTGGAGTTCCGTCATCACGTTTCATGTTGGCAATTTCTTCTAACGACAAAGACGTGCCACCATAATAATTGGAGAAATAGAGCATCTTCTTCGCTAAGAAATCGATGGTGTATACAGCATCTTTTGCCATGTAATATGGGATGGCCGTGTAATAAGAAACGCCATCTTCACCGCCAAGGTGTCTTGCTTTGGTTTGATTCACGGAATGATAAGATCCGTCCCCACGAATGCGGGTATTCCAGATTAACGCTTTATCGTGGACGGACTGATAGTTGTTTTCAATCCCCAACTCTTCTGCAATCTTGCCTTTCGCAACAATGCCGTTAACTAAAGATTCAACCCACCAATAGGCGAGAGAAACACAAGAGGCTCTGCCCTCAGAGAAATCATTAATAACGCCAGCGTTATCGCTGTTTTGCCAGCTCTTATTGATAATCCCGTTGTTTCTTAGCTCTTATTGATAATCCCGTTGTTTCTTAATTCGTGGAGGTATTCCACGTAATAGGATTGAGTTTCAGAGAAGACGTTTTGAGTAATTTTCCCTTGATCATTTAAATAGAAGGCATTTGGACATTCGAAAGCTCCTAACAACGCAGGAATTTCCACGGCGTTGCTGCCTGCCAAAGCCAAGGCGTGATTTTAAAGCATCGGTGAATTCCGTTAAGCTTTCTGGCGTTCTAGCATTGCCTTCATCATCCACATAACCGATCTCTTTTAAATGGCTGGTGTTCCACACGAAGGCGGTGTCTTCCATGACACAATAACCAAAATCAGGGACGGCGTAGATGCATTTTTTGCCATTGCTGTTGGTAAAGGAGGTTGCATCCCAGCCATAATTGGTCAAGCCAATCAATTCTTTTAAGATTCGTCCAGATTCGGTTTTCTCAAGTAATGGGGTCAAATCCAAAAGGGTGCCATCTTTAGCGTTTGGATGGTATTGGGCTTCTGTCAATTTGAGGAAATGATATTTATCTTGGTTTAAGAAAATATTGGAAACGTCGTTGTCGGCGTTGGCAGAAGAAAGTTCTTCATAAGCAACGTCGTAGCCGGTGGTTTCTTTAATGATTTTCGCGGAATCATCCACGCCGAAACCACTGATGCCAGTCGTCGGATAGATTCCTCTTAATTTAATTGGCTGAGAAAGATCGACATCCCAATCGATATTTTCCGTTGCTTCATTCACATCATCAGGCATTCTGACACAGCTAGAAAGCCCAGCTAAAACAAGCAATGAGGTGAGAAACAATTTTGCTTTATTCATACTAAAACCTCCTTTCGTTGATGAATCAACGCGTATCGTTTTAAGAACAGCCCTAGGGGCGTGACGAATGCACGCCCCAAAGGGATGGTTTGTTGGTGTTTTATTCAATGACCGATGCAGTGACACCCCAGCCATTGCTGTTAAGGGTGTAGCCGAGTGAGGTCAAGAATTCGCCGACAGTGGCGAAATATTCACGGCACTTTGTGGTCATATCTCCACCAGCCATGACGCAGATGCCTCTGGCACGGGTGGAATAATAGGTTTCCAATTTGTCACCGGAATTCCAGTTCCAAGAAATGTGGATGGAAATGACATAACCAGAAGTCCAAACTTCGTTCAAGAAGCGGAGTTCGTCAGCGGTTAAATCCGAAAGTGTGGTTAATCCTTCGTTATTGATTCTCAAAGCAAGTTTGGTCGTCTGATAAAGAGGATAATAGAAACCATCATAGAAGCTACGATATTCCACAGCATCAAGCAGGTAGTCAACATAGCTTGGGTTGGAAAGTCCAAGTCCACCGAAATAATCCAACAATTGTTGGACACGCAACGAAGGCCAGAAATTGTTATCGCCGTTCATTTGCTTGACCATTCCGTTGTTAGGATCGTCGTTGTAGCCTGGGTAGTCACTCCACTTCGTTCCCTTGGCAATGAGTCCGAGGAGTCTTAGAAGCTCATCAAAAGCCTGTTTGACAGTCAATTGTGTTGTATCTAAAGTCCCGCTGTCATTGACAA
Organism: uncultured Erysipelotrichaceae bacterium; assembly: GCA_902794835.1. Classification (GTDB taxonomy): domain Bacteria; phylum Bacillota_I; class Bacilli_A; order RFN20; family CAG-826; genus UBA4951. The sequence goes on along the minus strand of CADBIO010000023.1, from coordinate 1,970 downwards.
AGACATAGGAAGAATAGACAGTCGCATCAGCGGCGTCCGCTGGAAGGGCATTGGCGAATTGATATAATCCAAGACGATGTCCGAATTCCACGGTGCCGATGGTTAACATAACGACGTTTTTCTCATCTTCCGTTAATGCATCATAACTAGTGGTGTAAATCTCGCCAAAACCGGCATAATCGGTGATTTCGATGGCACGGATGGCCTCAATGACCGCTTTGGCTTCCTCGGTAACGTTGTAGTTCTCGAGTTTTTCTTTGGCCCGATAGTAAGGAGCGAAATCCAAGACCAAACGAATTCTTTGAGTAACGACGGTAGAGCCTTCGGCAATCCAAGTGGCAACTTCGTCTAGGACAGAAGAATCCGCAAGGAGGTCTTCGACACTCATTTGATCTAAAGAATCGATCTTGGTCTGATATTGTCTGGCTTCGACGCCAAGTTTGGCATTACCGACAGGATTACCGGTATAGGAGAAGTCATAAACATCGTGTCCGTTTAGGGCAGTATAAGAAGAACAAACGCAAGTATTCAAAACAGTGTAGTCGTAGAGATCTGGCGTATCTTCGGTATTAGAGAGAAGAATATCGTGCCATTTTCCTCTCCATTCCTCATTGATCGCATAGCCATAGACGACATCGCTGATTTCCTCAGATGTTGGGACATAAGCCTGAGCATCGGTGACGGTTAAACCAGTGAAGAAGGAACCATTGAAATAATCGGTGGCTTCGGTGTACTGGGATTGAACGGTGTTGTTCTTGATATCAAGGCCAGCGATGAAGGCATAGCTATTTTCATACCCTAGTGGATAGCCAGGGAAGAAATTGTTGACCGTGGAGTCAGAAATATCGCGTTCAAAGGTCGCGCCGTTTTCGATGCTGATCTTCAATTTATCCAATTGATAATATTCATCGAATTGGGAATCATACTGTTGCGTGGTCTTGATTTCCATCGTCAAAGATGGGTTGTCAGGAACAAAATATCCCCCAGTTTCATTATAGGTAGAAGTCATGACGCAAGCCCCGATGTTGTAAGTAACATCAGAGAAAGAGTCATCACGAGACGTGCCAATGAACTGATACCAGTTTCCAGTGGAGGTGTCGCAAGCGATGCCGTTGGCGATGACATAATAGTCTTGCCATGCATAGAAGCCGATGAAGGCGTAAGTCTTATCGGTCCCTTCGTATGGTGGGGCGATTTTGACGTTGGTCAAATCGATGGTGTATTTCAATCCCGTAACGCCAATCAAACGTCCCGGGAAGCCTAAAACGGCGGCATCCATCGTTGAAGAAAGTTCCCAAGTTTGGGCATACATATCATCGACTTGGTCGCCATAGGAATCTAACAGACGATAAGAGTTCCATGCTTGGCGAGAAGTCGTGCCATAACCGGTGACTTCATAAGAGATAAGGTCGCTGTTGCGAAGGACATGAGGAGAATCCGCATTATCCCAGCAATTGTAACCTGCTAAGGCATTGCCGTTTTCGTAATACCAGAATTGGTCGTCGTTTTCGCCTTTGGTGAATCCTTAACCTGCTAAGGCATTGCCGTTTTCGTAATACCAGAATTGGTCGTCGTTTTCGCCTTTGGTGAATCCTTCTTTGTTTCTGAAATAGACGAAATCTTCATCGATTTTGGTGACATAGCTATCAAAGACCCATTGCTCTTCTGGCAAATCAGAATTGTGCTCGACATCATAATCGACAGCGGCATTAATCGCATCGGCGATAGTTTTAAAATTGCCAATAGCTTCGCCTGATGGCTTATGGGCCGTATAGGCTTCCACTCTAGGATCGGCGACGGTGGCAACTTTTTCCTTGGCGGTTGCGCCATTGGTTACCAAACCATCATCGAGGTTGCCGGAAGAAGATCCACCCCCTCCGGAAGTGCTATCGGCACCACCGCTGGAAGGGACTTCCGAAGAAGGCCCCCCACAAGCAGCAAGAACTAACGGGATTGAAGCGAGCAATGTA
>CADBIO010000022.1 GCA_902794835.1 uncultured Erysipelotrichaceae bacterium | reverse complement strand
CCATTTTCTTTGTGGTAATAAAAAAATAAAGAAGGATATTTTGCGACCCAAGGAGCGATTTTCTTTGCCGTGTCATCTAAGGATCCATCGTCAATCAGAAAGACTTTGATACGGCCTAAGAGTTCTTCTTTCGCATAAGTAGGAAGAATTTCATCGACATAATTGCCGATATTATAAGAAGGGATTAGGATGGTTAAACAAGGGCTTGCATTCATGGTTTTCATTCTAAAGCGGATCGAAAAAAATGCTACCTTGCAAAAAAGAGATGACCAAATCCTTGAAGGGTGGCAAAATAATCCATGCACAATCTGTGCGGGCATGGCGGAATGGTAGACGCGATAGACTTAGGATCTATTGGGACTCCCATGCAGGTTCAAGTCCTGTTGCCCGCACCATTAAGAAACAATAGGATTGATACCAAAAATATCAGTCCTTTTTTCATTTTTAGGGGCTATTTTGCTTGTTTTGGGCATATTTTGCTTAAATTCAGGTGAAGTAGCCCTTTTTCTTTTCTATTTTTATAAGTAATCATTAGTGAAAAAAACGATTGCTGATAAGAAAAACGATTGATATAACCTTTCGTTTTTTCTACTAAATAAACAGTTTAAGGCCTCTGGCGATGATGCTGGAGCGTAGGGTGTCAGAAGGCCTCAAGATTAAACATGGTGCAATTTTTAATCACAAGAAGGCGGCGAGGATCATGAAAAAATATAATCTCAAGCCTGAACATGCAAAAAGAATAAGGCCGAATATGGCGTGGAAAAGAATAGAAGAAAACGTTCAGCCGAATCTAGTGAAAAGACAGTTCAAAACCAAAGGCTTCAATCAGATATGGTGCACAGATATTACTTATCTAATATTTGGAAACAAGCGAGCGTATCTGCCAACAATCATCGATTTATATGATCGTCATGTTGTGGCATATCGAATATCCAAGTTCAACAACATTCCCTTAGTGGTTGATACATTGAATAAAGCTTTGGAAATAGAAAAGGATGTACATGGATTAATCCTTCATAGCGACCAGGGTTTCCAATACACATCCAAGCAGGAGAGGATTGCTACTCGGTATTCGGCCTCCCATACGACGGAATAGACGCGCAGACCAGAATGAATATAAGACTCGACGAGAGGGCGAATGCCGGGCTTCGTGGCTATATGTATGGCGCAGGAACGATAGGAGGGGCAGGTGCGTCAACCGCGTTCTCGTTAGGAACAACCACCAGGACCATGAGTGGCCAACTCTTAATCCACGTCAAAGTGGAAGACAGAGGCTCCAACGAAATCGCTATTCGTTTCGAAGTGATGGACCTCGCCACCGGGTTGGTAAGCTCTCCAGGCGTTAGGTCATCGACATTCAATGTCGACATGGGCATAACTGAAGCATATAAGTATAGAAACAAGTTCGCCTTTGTATACAATTGCCATTGTACGACAAGAGTGACTGACGCGTTCTAAATTCAATTATTTACAGGGCTCTAGGTATTGTGCTTAGAGCCTTATTAATAGGGCGATTGAAAAAGTGAAAAAAATTTTTATTTGGGCAACAAAACTAATTAAAAGTCGTACAGATTTGGTTTGTTGACGATGATATATCTGTTTTTGTCTATTTTGACGTTCTTTTTGAATTCGGTAGGGGATGTTTTCTCAATCCTTCTGAAAACCATATTGAAGTGCTGCTGGGTTTTAAACCCGACCTCGCTGCTGACTGATTTTAGAGGGAGGCCATTTCTGATTAATTCCTTCGACCTCTCGATTCTTTTGGTGTTGATGGTCTCGTTAATGTTGGTGTTCAATTCTTTTCGATAAAGATTTCTTAGATATGAATATGACACCCCAATCGCATTGGCGACATCAGGCGCTTTGATGTCCCTAAAGTAATTCCTTTCTATATATCCTATTGATCTATTGATGATGAAATTGGATTTTTTCTCCTTTGGGGAGGTCTTTTTGCATTGAATTATATCCAATAGCAATTCTTTTAATTTAAGCTGGAATCTGCCTTTTTCTATATCGCTTAGCATATTGAATTTTGAATACTTTTTCATATCCAACAATACGGAGAATATATCCTCTGTGTCATTTATTACTACAAATGGTTCGTCCGGAGAAAAAACATGTTCTTTTAAATATCCGTGGATGAAGGGGGAATTATTCAAAAAACCATAAATATCGCTTTCTTTGTTGGGGAGAGACAATTCCACGCCGATGCTAATTAAAGAGTTATTGATATCGAAGCGGTGGGTGACGTTTGGAAAAATGATGACCATTTGGTTTTTTCGAATGGTGATTTTAGAAGCCTTTTTGTTAACCTGACACCAAAAATCAATCGTGCCGGAATGGATGTAGGAAAACTCTATTGTGTTGTGGTTGTGGTAACCAAGTTGAATGACTTTTGAAGGATCTTCAATGTTATTGGTTTGATATAGAGCGATGCCAAGAGAATCTTGTTCCATGTTCATATATATGTCCTCAATAAAATTATAATCAAAAAACGTAAAAAATTTATATAAAATGATTTAAAAATGTATTTAAGAGGTTGTTTTCAGTTTTTGCGGTTGTAATATGCATAAGTAGGAAGGACATTATATGAGACATTACCTCAATTGTTTCATGCCACTTTGCGCACTTTTATGTTTTTCGTGCGCTTTTACTGGCAATTCAGGCTCAGCAGGAGGGATTTCAAGTCAATCGGTGCCAGACATTGATTATTCGAATTTCCCAAACTATGTGGAGGATTATCGAAGCCTCAATTACGAATTCGATGACGATGCGATATCTTCGCCTTTTTGGAAAGGAAATGTCATTTATAACGAAACGGTCTTGTTAAGCAGAAACGAAGAAACCGGAGTTATATCGGGCAACCTGGCTTATACACCGTTAAAGGTTTTGGCGGTCAAGGACTACACGTTAAAAACAAGAGATTTCGTGGAAGGGAAGGATTATACCTTAGAAGGCAAAACAATCATTCGTAAAGAAGGTTCACCAATGCCTTATCTAGAAGAAACGACCTTAAGAGGCGAATATTTGCCTGAAGGATATCGACTTGTCTCTTCTGTCTCGTCGATTGCCACTGATTGTGTATTGATGGGACCTGCTTATTACACCGAATCCGATTTGTATTACGGCCATCAAATACAAGTATCTTATGTCTACGACATTCACGAAATAATGCCGAATTACGAGGTTTTTGCACAAAATCAATTGGATTCATTGCCAAAATTGAAGAAAAAATTGGAAAACAAAGAAGCGGTAAAGATAGTCGGTTTAGGCGACTCCGTTTTAGAAGGATGCTCATCTTCTAAGAAATTCAATCATGAGCCATATATGGAAACATTCTTCAATATGAGCATTCAATACCTTAACGAAAAATTTGAATCTCAAATTACAGGCAAGAATCTTTCCGTCGGTGGAACCCAATCATCTTGGGGTGCTTCATCCACTCAGATATATGACGTTTCTCAAGAGAATCCAGACTTGTTGATGTTGCATTTCGGCATCAATGATTTGGGCGCAGGCGTGGGTCCCAATTCATATATAGACAATATGCTTTCCATTGTTTTGGAAATAAGGAACAAATGCCCGAGTTGCGAGTTTTTGATCCTCACCCCATTTGGTCCTAACCCATTGTTATACGATTATGAAAAAGTAGACAACTATATTAGGAAAATCAAATCAGAAATAACCGACTCTATCCAAGGAGCCGTTTTGGTGGACGTTTTTAACATCTCCAAAGAGTTATACAAAAACAAAAAATATCAAGACATGACCGCAAACGGCATCAATCACGTGAATGATTACGCAAGCCGCATTTATTTGCAGTCAGTTCTTTCTACCGTTGTCAAATATTAAGGAGGATGACAAATGAAAAAGAAAGTGCTGTTGTGTTTATCACTTGTAGCGATGGGGGTTGCCACCACAGGATGTTTGGATACCGGCCTTAAGCCCGGTGACAGCGAAGAGTCCAGCTATGAAGGTGGGGGAGACGTCTCTCTCGATCCAGGCTATTCCACAAAACTAAGATTATTGATTCCACAAGGGAATAGCAATGAAACCACGATGATTGATAAGTGCATCGAAGGATTTAACGAGCGTTTCCCGAACATTTCCTTTGACAAATCATATGTCTCTGTCAATAACTGGGAGTCAACGGTCAGAAATCAAAATCTTGCAGGAACCTTGCCAGATATCGTTTGGTCAAACACCCCTGATTTCTATTATTTGGTCTCCGCGAAAATTGCCGAACCATTGGATTCTTATTTCGAAAACAGCGAAAAAGCGGGCGTCTTCAATTTGGAAGAGGATTTCATCACCAACTTCCTCGACATGGGCGCGATGGATGGCACGCATTATTTGTTGCCACGTTCCTGTGACACGGTCGTGACATTCTATAACAAGAAACTATTAACCCAAGCAGGCATTGATTTATCCGTTATCCAAGATGGCTGGTCATGGGATACATTCATGGACGTCATGGGCCAATACCGCAGCTATTTGGATAGCAAAGGCAAGGCAGATTGGTATTGCTGCGACGCGAACTTAACGACCTGGTTATCCTGCAACTATCCTATCCTAAGGTCTTATGGCGCGGATGTTTTGACAAAGGGAGGCGAAATCGCCATTGATTCCGCAGAAACCAGAGAGTGCTTGGCGATGGTGAGGAGCATGATGGAGAAAAAATACATCGTGGAAGATGGGGTTACCCCAGGCAACTCATTCGAAATAGGCACCGCCCCATTCTTATTCCAATCCGCTTCGTTCTCGTTATTCGCGGAAAGAAGAGAATTGAAGAACAACATCGATCTTGTCTCATTCCCATTAATCAATGCGAAAAGCGCGCCAAAAATTGGGTCTGGCATCGCGGGATATGCGATAAATAGGAACTCAAAAGAAAAGGCTGCTGCCTGGCAATTCCTTAGCTACATGATGAGCAAGGAAGGCCAAGAAAAGCTTGCAGAAGGAGGGTTGCAGCTTCCTTCAATCCGCAAGGACTTGCAGGATTATAAGACCTCGAAATGGGGCGAAGGCTACACCGACTTCAATCTTGCCGCCTATACATATGGCCCAGAATACAAAATCGTCCCTGAATTCTTAGGCTATGTTGATCCAAAGATTAAAGGCGACTTAGATATGGCCTTTAAGGATTTGTTCTCCAACACCTTAAAGAAAAGCAAAACCATCGATAAAGCTATTTCCACCTGTGTTTTAGATTTAGAGGATGCTTTAGCAAAACTATAAAATGGACGCGGCTGAAAGTGAAAAAAACAAGCGTAAATATAAACCGCAGAATAAGTTTCTGAAGTTTTTAAAACGCAACTATGTTGGTTGGTTATTCAACCTCCCTTTGATGATTGGTTTAGCAGTCTTCACTTTCGTGCCGATGTTCCTATCTCTATATTATTCTCTATTCGAGATTGAGGCAGATTTCAGCGCCCAATTCATTGGATTTGGGAATTATCTAAGGATATTCACCGATAGAAGCATGCCTAAAGTTGCGCTTAACACCGTTCTTTATGCGGTGATATCCGTGCCGCTAAATATCATTCTTTCCTATTTTCTAGCCCTTTTGGTTAACAAAAAATTCAAATTCACCGGATTCTTCAGAATCATTTATTATCTGCCAGTTGTTATTCCTGCTGTTGTCAATGGATTGTTATGGAAGGATTTGACTGATAGCACCTATGGCGTATTCAATAAATTCCTTCTGATGCTGGGATTCAACAAATTCCCATTCTTCAGTTCTTCTGAAACAGCAATGATTTCTTTGATTTTCATGAATTCCTGGGGAATTGGAGGAGGCATGGTCCTATGGCTAAGTGCTTTCAAGAATATCCCCAATTCGCTTTACGAATCAGCGAAGATTGAAGGGGCAAACGCTTTCCAAAGATTCTTAAATATCACCCTGCCTTTATCCACCCCGATGATTTTCTACAACATGATTATGTCAGTCATCGGCACCTTGCAATATAACGGCACTTTGACATTTGCCTCCAGATATGGTCGTGGTGAGGGGGATTCTTTATTCCTTTATGGCGTCAAGGTCTATTGGGAGGCTTTTAGAAACGGTAACATCGGATATGCCTCGGCTTTGTCTTGGCTTCTATTTATAGTCATCGCCGTTTTGACAGGCATTATGTTTGCATCCAGTAAGTGGGTTTACTATCAGGAGAACGCGTAATATGGCAACGCCATCTTTATCACAAAGAGCGCGCCGCAGAAGCAACGCGACCAGAGCCTGGAATAAGAGCAAAGTATTCCTCTTCCTTTTGATTATGGTCATCATCGGCATGGTCTTGGTCTTCCCATATTTCTACATGGTCTCCAAATCATTAATGAGTTCGACTGAAGTGGTGGACCCCAATGTTCCAATCCTTCCCTCTTCCCCGCAATTCGCTAATTATTTGTCGATATTCAACAATGAAGATTATCTAAAAGCGTTGGGAAATACATGTATTATCATCGGTTTTAATATCGTTGCCACTTTATTATCGGCGTCACTAATCGCTTTCTCTTTTGCCAAGCTTGAGTGGGTGGGGAAAAGAGTGATGTTCATTCTTATGATGTTCACGATGATGCTCCCTGCAGCGGCAACCCAGATTCCTTTATACGTGATGTACGCCAAGTGGCATTGGATCGATACATTATTGCCATTAACAATCCCAAATCTATTCGGTGGTGGTGCCGTTTATATCTTTTTATTGAGGCAGTATATGATGGGCATCCCTAACAACATGATTGACGCTGCTAGAGCGGATGGCGCATCAATGTGGAAAGTTTATTGGCATATTGTTTTGCCAAACTGCAAACCTATTTTGATTTATATCGGCGTCACTATATTGATGACGAATTGGGGTGATTTCTATGGTCCTTTGGTTTATTTGACTAGCGATAGCGCACCAAGGACTTTGGCGTATTACGTTTTCTTGAACTCAACAGAGGGCGATGCTGCAGCCCAAATGGCTCATATCCGCATGGCTGCGGGCGTGTTTATGACGATTGTGCCAGCTATTGTGTTTGGCATTTTCCAAAAACAGTTAACCGATGGCGTTTTAACGACAGGAAGGAAGGGATAATGATATGATTTCTCGTAAATTTCTCATCACATTAATCATTCCAATGCTTTTAGCCGGGTGCACCAATAATCCGCCAGATGAATCTTCGGTACCACCGATTGAGCGCAGCGAGGATTTAAGGGAACTCACTTCCCAAGAATATACGGTCAATAACATCACAGCGATTGATGAATATGATAGGGCAACCCCAACTGGAGATTTAAGGAAAGAAGATAAAAAGGTCGGTGTTTTCTATCACGTATGGCATGGCACGCACAATACAGGCATCTTTGACATCACCCAGTTGCTAGAAAACGACCCAGAATCATTGTGGGATCCTAAAGGAAATGAGAGTTCACCCCTTAAAGCCTTCCATCACTGGGGTCAGCCTCTCTATGGTTATTATCATTCCGCTGACCCATGGGTAATTTCCCGTCATGTCGAACTCTTCACCATGATAGGGGTGGACTATCTTGTCTATGATTTGACTAACACTGTCATCTACACCGAGGCCATCAATGCGATTTTTGGAGTTTTGGATAAATACCAAAAGCAAGGATTTGACGTCCCTAAGGTCGCTTTCTACACCAACTCCGCCAGCGGGCAGACAATGAAAAGATGCTACAACCTGTTCTACAAGGATGATACATATTCGAATTTATGGTATCGCATGGATGGCGTTCACCCACTAATCATCGGGCAATCAGATGACTTATATCGAGTGTGCACCGAGGAAGAATTTAGTGAAATCAGCAATTTCTTCCAAATCAGGGAATCGCAATGGCCAGACGCTACTAGATTCAATAAGAGAGAAGGATTCCCTTGGATGGATTGGGACTATCCTCAACTCAATTACAGCGGAACCATGTCCGTATCTTTAGCCCAGCACCCAGGAATGAGAATGTCTGAAGGGAAAGACACAAATCATGGTCGCGGATTTGATTACGAAACCTTCCGAAATGATGAAGCATCAATGAGGAAAGGCACCAACGTCGAAGGACAATGGAAAACCGTTTTTGACAACTATGAGCAAGTTAACAACGTCTTTGTGACCGGATGGAATGAATGGATCGCCCAAAAGATGGTGGATGGAGACGATCAAGTCTTCTTCGTCGACACTTTCAACGAGCCATATTCAAGAGATATGGAGATGATGAAAGGCGGATATGGAGACAATTTTTATCTTCAATTCTCTAGAAACATCAAGAAATACGCCTTTACCGAGGCAAAACACTACAAATATGATAACCACACAATTGATATAAATGAATTTGCCCCTGAACAGTGGGAAGGCGTTAAAGCCTATAAGGACTTTGAAGGCGATGCGATGGAAAGAGACTTCTATCGGGCGGATAAAGTAGATAAGTATTACGACCAATCCAATAGAAACGACATCGTTACCACCTATGTGGCTCATGACAACGACAATTTATATGTCCGTGTGGAAACTAAGGACGCTATATCTTCCCCATCATCTAGCGACAAAGCATGGATGAATCTAATGATTTCCTTGAACAACAACGATGACTCATTTGCAAGCTTTGATTACATTATCAATCGTTCTAGAAGCGGGAGCGAGGCAACGGTAGAGAAACTGCATAAGAATTTCTCGCCAAAAGAAGTGGGGAAATGCAGCGTTTCTTATGAGAACAACATAATTCAATACTCAATCCCGTTAAATCTTATTGGAAGAGATGAGGCTAATTTTGAAGTCGGAATTAAGGTTTGCGACAACATTCAGTTTCAAGATGATATTCAAGACTATTACGTATCTGGCGATTCCGCGCCAATAGGGAGGTTGGCATATTCTTATGGATATTAAGAAAAGATTTGTTGCTCCCACTCTCTTATTAGTCGCGTTTTTAGCGGGCTGCACAACCAATAATCCCCGCAGTTCCGGCTCATCTTCTCAAAAAGATGGCCTGCCGCAGGATAATCGCAATCTAACAACAGAAGATTATTCCCTCTTCAATTTGTGCGGCATAGATGCGGTCGGTAGAGAGATAAAGAGAATGGATAATCGCAAGGAAGGGGAAAGATACGTCGGGATTTTCTATTCCATGTGGCTTGGGCAGCATAAAAGCCAGCAAAGCGCGATTTATAACGTTACATCTTTGGAATCTACACCGGAAGGAAGAGAACATTTGTACACCACCGAAGATAGTGAATATTCTCGCATGAATGAATTCCATTTCTGGGGCGAGCCTTTATATGGATATTACAACACCAAAGATCCATGGGTGTTATCCCGCCATATGGAATTATTTATGGATGCTGGAATTGACTATCTATGCATCGACAGCACCAACAGGATTGTCTATAGCGACGCTATAACCACGTTACTAGATTTGCTAAACACCTGGTATAAAGAAGGCAAAAACATACCAAAGGTTACTTTCTATACCAATTCATATTCAGGCGACACTGTAAGGGATTTGTATTACAAATTCTATCAAGGCGATAAATACTCCAATATCTGGTTTGCGCCTAATGACAAGCCATTAATAATCGGAGTCACTAAAAACAATAATAACGCCTCAGACCAGACAAAATATTATCCTGGCTGGGACAACTTCATCGCCGATGAATTCCTTGACTATTTCGATGTGAGGGAATCGGAATGGCCGAATGGCGATCACAACGATAACTCTATCCCTTGGATGAGCTGGGAATATCCTCAACGCATCCATAATGGATCCATCGCCGTTCCTGTAGCCCAACATTCCCATTCACGCATCTCGGTTTCTTACCAAGATCCAGAATGTTCACGCGGTTATAACAACAAGACCAGGAAAGTGGAAGGGGATATCGATGAAGGACTTAGTTTCCAGCAGATGTGGGACACCGCTTTAGATGAAGAGAATCATGTCACCAATGCTTTGGTGTGCTCATTCAACGAATGGATGGCCATCAAGAGTTTTGTAGGAAGCGATTCATGGCAGATGGTGGACGTTTATAACCATGAATATTCCCGCGATATCGAGATGATGAAAGGCGGATATAACGACAATTACTTCCTTCAACTAGTGGAAAATGTACGTGAATATAAATTCACCCCATTTGTCGAATATAAAAAGACCGCATATAACATCGACATCCATAATGGAGTCTCTCCGATTTGGAATGTTATCAAAGGCTACGCCGATTTAACCCACGATGCGATAAATCGTGATTTCGAAGGGGCGGTCAACGGATTGCATTACGAAGACCATTCCGCAAGAAACGACATCGTTTTGGCTAAGGTGGCGCATTCCAAAGACAATGTCTATTTCTACATTGAGTGCTTAGAAGACATCACAAGCAGAACAAATGGTGATGAAGGATTCTTAAATGTTTTCATCAAGACAAAAGACAGCGAAAAGAACTTTATGGGCTTCAATTATGTGATTAATAGACGCTTGGATGGTGATAAAGCCAGCGTAGAAAAATGTGAAGGTGGCTATCAATTCTCTTCTGTTGGAGAAGCGGATATCTCTATCTCCTCCAAAGTCATGCAACTATCTATTCCTCGTTCTTTAATTGAAGCAAATGACAAAGTGGATATCGAATTCAAGATCACCGATAACATCACCCATCCAGAAGATGTGATGGATTATTACATCTCAGGCGATTCCATGCCGATAGGGAGGCTGCATTATGGCTACTAAGATTTGGAGATTGCTATTTCTATCCGCGTGCTTGGCATCCTGTTCTACGCCTAAGGAAGGTGAACAAAGTTCTAGTTCTACTATTTCGCAAAGCGGAGGTGAAGAAATGAGAGTCATGCATGACGAACCAATCTATAAAGAAATAGACGCAATACCGTTTGATAAATCATTGTGGAGCGAGCCAGAATTCTTCTTTGATGAGGAATTGGATAATCAAGGTTGCAAAGCTCTCTTTATTAGAAGCGATTATGCGAATAAAGAAAGCTATGCTTTCGCCTATTTAGGTTTGCCAGAAGGCGAACTCAAAGATAAGCCTGCTATCTTATTGCTCCATGGGGGAGGCGGAACTGCCTACTACGAATGGGTTAACGCTTGGAAAGAAAGGGGGTATGTGGCTTTGGCGATTGATTTAGAAGGTCATATACCAAATAAGGAAGGCACGATAAACGATGTGCCAAATAACTTATATCACGCTTCAAATTATGTTACGCCACACAATCAAAATTTAGGCGATGAAAATGAAGATATTTCGTTAACTTGGCTCCATTATGCCTGCAGAACCTCAATAATTGCCAATTCTTTCCTACATCATTTCGCTGGTATTAATCCTTATAAAATAGGCGTATGTGGAGTGTCTTGGGGAGGGTATATCACCTCAATCATCTCTGGATATGATGATAGGTTTGCGTTCGCTATCCCTTATTACTGCATAACGGATATGCTAGATAGCTTTACTCCTTTGGGCACATATATTAAATCTCATCGTAGCTTTGAGATATTCGACAACCCCGAGCCTCTTAAATATATTGAAACGCCATTCTTATACATCGGCAGCAATCGCGATGTCTATTCCAACATTGAACAAGCCTCTCAGATCGTATCTTCTATGAAAAACGGGCATCTGTCTATTTTGAATAGATTTGCCCATTCGCACGCTAGCGCATTGAGCAGTGTCGAACAATTCCTGTTCGCCGATAATACCTTGGCAAAGAAAGGGAACATCTCAATCAAATTCGCTGATTCTGAGCATCTTTCAATTTCCCTTCCTGAAGAAAAGATAATCATCGCAGGAGAAATCTTTTTCACCGATGATGAAGAGATTAACCAAGACACAATTTGGAGATATTCATCTTTGGATGTAGAAGGGCTAACAACGAGTAAAGTCATAAATATAAAAATCAGAGATGGAGCGGTGTTTTACTACGCTTCTCTTACCGATGAAAAAGGAGGTGTTTACACGTCAAAAATAGAAAAGATTTAAAAATAAATAAAACCATTTTTAGAAAGGAGTAAAACACATGATTAAAAAAGGATTTTATTTATTCCTTGGCTTAATTGGGCTAGCAGTCGCCACAGTCCCAAGCGTCAAGGACGCCAACATGAAAATGGCTAAAGCCGATGATGCTAGCACCTTTGAGGTCACTGGCGTCAGCAACCAAAACATCGCTGATGGATGGGGTCTAGGCATCGCAGTCGAATTTAGCCCATATCTTGATGGTGCCTATTGGCAAGCCGTCAACGTCAGTGGTGGAATCCACCTATATGATGCCGGTGGTACAGAAGTAGCTTTACCTGCTGTCGAAGAAGTGGGGCAACAGCTTTGCATCGGGAGAGGTGGTGGAACAGACTACTATGGCTATTCCATCACATTTGACGCTGATTTGTCATTCACCCTCAGCTCAGGAACCACCTGGGCAAATACCGCAGCCAAAACGTTCTATTGCTATGGCGCCAACGGATCAACAGGCTATTACTGGGAATCTGGGCCAAAACAAGTCGTTAAGGTTGATAAAGTCGCCAACCAAAACATCGCTGGGTTTGCTGGAGAAGGTATCTCCATTGAATTCACCCCATATCTCGACTGCGATTATTGGGCAGAAGTCAATCTTGGCAGCAAAGCACACCTAATCGATCCAGACGGCAACGAAGTTTCAATGCCAAAAGTCGAAGAAGTTGGCCAGCAGCTCTGCATCGGAAGAGGCAATGGATGCGACTACAAAGGCTACAAGCTTCAATTTGAAGCGGGTTTGATGTTCTCCGATTCAAAAGGGCATGGTTATATCATCGAAGAAGCCGCTAAATTCGTATGTAATTTAGATAACGGTGTCACCGGTGCTTATTGGTCGGTTGATGATGAAACTGAGCCAGAATATACCTCCGTTAACGTCACTGGCGTCAGCAACCAAAACATCGCTGATGGATGGGGTCTAGGCATTGCGGTCGAATTTAGCCCATATCTTGATGGCGCCTATTGGTCAGCAGTAAATCTTGGAGACAAGGTTCACTTATTTAACGCCGAAGGCACTGAAGTTACTTTACCAACCGTTGAAGAAGTTGGCCAGCAGCTCTGCATCGGAAGAGGCAATGGATGCGACTACAAAGGCTACAAGCTTCAATTTGAAGCGGGTTTGGTCTTCACCTTATCAAGCGGCACCTCATTCAAAATTGCTAAGAGCATCACATTCGAATGCAATGCTGAAAATGGTGCTACAGGCGTTTATTGGGACGTTTATTACGATGAAGCCACATTTGAGTATCGAGAAGACTATTCCTTTGGAAATAATTCAGATTGGGGCAATTTCTACATCGTATTTAGCAATATCCCAGATATCTCTCACTATGTCATGCTAAGCGCTGAAGAATTGGCTATCGTCAATGCTCATTTCTTCATCAATGGCGAAAACAACAAATTGAAACAGGTTCTCCAATTAGGTGGAGGAAGATATGAATTCTGGTTCAAAGATGATGTTGGTGCCTTGCAAACTGGGGACACCATCACAATCAGCGCAGGATTGCCAAATTATCAGTATTCTGGCGCCGTCTCCAATTTCGCTCCTCAAGGCGATGGCGATTTCTTCATCACCCACGCCTTGAAAGAGGATCTCAAATTTGTCTATGATGGCACCGCCTTCCATAAATATCTAGGCGAGCCAACCGACTTCACATTCACTGGCAAAGCCATCATTTCTGTCGGCGAAGAAGCCGCTACAACAATCACCATCACCCCAGAAGGAACTTATGGAAAAGTCACCTATGTTTCCTCCGCAGAAGGTGTTGCTTCAGTCAGTGTCGATGGCAAAATCACCGGTGTCTCAGAAGGTGAAGCGACAATCACTGCAACAATCGGTGAAATCAGCAAGTCTTTAAGCGTTACGGTTTTGCCAGAAAAAGACATCAAGGGTGTCAAATTCGTTAACATCTATAACTACTTCTCAGTCTTATTGAATTCCTCACCATCTGATTTCCATCCAAACTTGACCACAGTCAAATTGATCTATGAAGATGACACATTAAGCAGTGAAATCGCTGTCCCCGCTTCCGATATCGTAATGGATGAACTTGACACAACCGTGGAAGGTGAAGTGGAACTTGGCGTAAAAGTCACAATCAATGGGGTTGAATATAGAACCTCTATCACCGTTGTGGTTTATGATTACTATGATCAAAAACCATCAGAGGTCGGTATCGTTGATTGGTTTGCCTATGCAACATTCATCCAATTCCCCAACACCTCTACCAATAGAGCGAACTTCACCAATAATGACTACTTCCCATTATCTGAGTACGCCAACAAAGTGCATTACACCAAGCACGATGGCACATCAATCCCTCTAGGTTTCTACTTCTTAGCGGAAAACCTTGCCTTATTCCCACAATTTAAGGATGGAGAAGGCAATCCAGTCACATTGGACGTCAATAACTATAATGACTACTATGAAGCAGGCGATTTAATCACCATCGATGCCTTGACACCATTATATAAATGGACTGGAGACATCTTTGATGCTGGAGCCAGTGGATCTCCAATTGCTGGCACTGGTGAAGCAATCATTGAAGGTTATGTCGTCGAATCAATCACCTATAGATATGATGGCAATGTCTGGGGATTATATGTTCCTTACACCGATATGGAATTAAGCTCCACAGAGATTTCAATGATCATCGGCGAAAGCGTATCTGCTGGTGCGACTAGAGTCCCTGCTAACGCCACAACCGGCAAATTCACTTATGCTTCTAGCAACGAAGAAGTGGCCACCGTTTCTCCAAATGGTGTCATTAAAGGCGTAGGAGAAGGCACATGCACTATCACCGTCACACTAAGTGAAGACGGAGGAAATGTCAAAACTGGCACTATCTCCGTTACCGTCAAAGACGCGGTAGTCGGGTTAGAAATCCAAGGTGAAGCCAAAATCAAAAAAGGCGCTTCCTTGGAAGATATCGACTTATCAGGTGTCGAAGTCTATCAAGTGATGGCCAGTGGCAAAAAAGGCGAGAAAGTCAATTTAGACGATGTGACAATCACTGGTTTGAACACCGATGAAGTTGGTGAGCAGACAGCGGTTATCACCGTCACGGTTGATGGCAAAACACTAACTGGCACAATCACTGTCACAGTTTACGAAGAGGCCGCTAGATCATCTGGCTGCGGTGGTAGCGTTGCTGCTGCTAGCATCGCCGTCTCTCTATCCGCTTTCGCTAGCGTTGCTTTGCTTTTAGCGAAAAAGAGAAGAGAAAAATAATCAGCAACTTCAAAAAGGAGTAATTCTTATGTTCAAGATATCGTCAATCTATATCAATGGTTTTGAGGACCCATTCTGCTTGGATGCGCCATTTATCTTTTCGTGGGCATTCGAACAAAAGACCTCTTTCAGACAACGCTCCTATCGCATTGTTGTTAGCTCAACCAAGGATAACAATGGCGATTACTGGGACTCAAAAGAGATTACTTCCAGCAACCAAACAAATATCGTCTATGGTGGGAGGGATATCCCTTCCCGCCATGACGTGTTTGTGAAACTAATCGTCACAAGCGAAGAAGGCGAAGTCGCAGAAGCTACTTCTCATTTCGAAACCACCTTAAAAGATGAGGAATGGAAAGGCAAATGGGTATCCATTCCTAATAATTTCAATGGCGGCACGCTTTTCTTTAGGAAAGAATTAGAAATAGACCTCAGCAAAAAAGTGAAGAAAGCCAGAGCCTATATCATTGGGCTAGGCTATCACGAATTCTTTGTTAACACGAAAAAGATCGGCAAGGCTTTATTGGCGCCAGGATTAACGGACTATAACCAGACAATTCTATATAAGGCATATGACTTTACCGACGCTTTATCTAGCAAAGAGAAGAATGTTATAGGAATTGAAGTGGGATATGGATGGTTCGGCCACCGCAAGATGCTTGCTCAATTCTATATCGAATATGAAGATGGAACGGAATTTGAAGATCATTCCGAGTGTTGTTTTGGTTGGTGGGCAAGCGGTTCACCAACGATTGAGAATAGCATATATGGTGGAGAAACATACGATGCTAGATTAGAAAGATTAACCGCGCCGAATTGGACCAGCAGAGACTTTGCCCCAGCGTGGGATAATGGCTGGATGTATACGATTTTGACCCAGGAAGAAAAAGGCAAAAAAGTATTGCAACAAATCCCAGATATTGAACATTTAGGCGACTTTTGCGGGGTTATTTATAAGAAATTCTCCAAAAATGATATCGTTTATGACTTTAAACAGAATCTGGCTGGCTGGGTTAGAATCAAAGTCAAAGGCCAGGAAGGCTCATCAATAACATTCAAATATGCAGAAGGTGTGACGGATGAGGGACATGCGAATCAACTTAATTTAAGAAGTGCGAAATGCACCGATAAATATATTTTAAAAGGCGAAGGCATCGAAGAATGGTCGCCTAGATTCACATACCATGGCTTCCAATATGTTGAAGCGATAATCGAAGGTGAAGCGGAGATATTAGAAATAGTTGGAGAGCATATTCATACGAATTTAAAACAAACCGGCTTATTTAAATGCTCTGATAATATTATCAATCAGCTTCATCACATGGCAAAGATAACCGAGGAAAATAATATCCATTCTATTTTCACTGATTGCCCTCAAAGAGATGAAAGATTTGGCTGGCTTAACGATTTAACCGCAAGAACATATCAGCAAACATATAACTTTGATTGCGCGAATATGTATAGGAAGGTGAGCGAAGACATCAACCATACGATGAATGAAGAAGGGGCTATTGCCGATACAGCGCCTTACTATACTGGTGGCCAACCTGCTGATACGACCACAGTATCTTATTTGTTGTTGCCTTATAATGCCTATATCTTCTACGGCGATCTTGAATTATTGAAGAGCCAGTATCCTAAGAACAAGAGATGGGTTGATTATCTATTAACCAGACAAAAAGGATACATTATGGATTATTACTATTACGCCGATTGGGTTAATCCTGATAAATTAGCGGATAGTTTCTCCGATTCGATTTGCATCTCCTCAATGGCCTTAAATTGGCATCTAAAAGTCTTTGCAGAGATGGCGCGTATATCAGGGCATAAAGAAGATGCGGATAAATATGGAAAGATGGCCAAAGAGAGCGATAAGGCCATAAATGAGAAGTATTATCACAAGGAAGGGTATTATTCGAAGAATACCCAAGCCGAGAACGCCATGGCGGTGTCCTTAGGAATCTGCTCGGAAGAGAACAAAGAGAAGGTTGTTAAGAGCATTGTGGAAAATATCATCAAAAACAATTATCACCTCACATGCGGCAACCAAAGCTACCGCCACGTATTCTATTTGCTTTGCGAATATGGATACGTTGATTTGGCGTTGAAAGTCCTAAGAAATCCAGAATATCCAGGCTGGGGATTCATGGTCAAAAATGGAGCGACCACAGTTTGGGAAAGATGGGAACTAGAAATGTTCAATATCATGGATAGTTTCGATCACCCGATGTTTGGCAGCTACGATGCGATATTCTATCGCTATATAGGTGGCATTAACCTAGATAAGCTTTGTGATAACGAGATAACTATTCATCCTCGCGTGCCTAAAACAATAGATTATGTTGATTGTTCTTTTGATTCTATAAAAGGCAGGATCACTTCAAATTGGAAGAGAAGTAATGGGGAAGTGGAATTTGATATAGTCATCCCTCCTAACACCAAAGCCAATCTAGTGTTTGATTATGACGATGTAGAAATAAACGGAAAGGTCTCTAAACCTTCTATCAAGGTGGAATCTGGGGCCTACAGAATTAAAATAAGGGAAAGATAGAAATATGCCTTTATTCAAACAAAAAACCAAAGAAGAAAAGATTATCCTTAAGGAACGTGAACGTGTCCATAGGGATATGATCCGTAAAGCAGACATTTTGAGAAAAGAAGATAAAATCGCTCCAGAAGGCGCTTTCGTGTCTTTGAAACACATCAACAAGATTTATCCTAACCACGTCCAAGCGGTATATGATTTCAATCTCGACATTATGCCGAATGAATTCATTGTCTTCGTCGGTCCTTCGGGATGTGGCAAATCCACGACCTTAAGAATGATCGCTGGTTTGGAGGAAATTACATACGGCGACCTTTATATCGATGGTGAATATTCCAACGATTTAGAGCCAAAAGACCGCAATATTGCAATGGTTTTCCAAAATTATGCATTATATCCGCATCTAAATGTCTATGGCAATTTGGCTTTTGGTTTAAGGATGAGGCACGCTTCAAAAGACGAGATAGACAAGAGAGTGAAGGAAGCGGCAAGGATATTAGATTTAACAGACTATCTTGATAGAAAACCAAGCGCTTTGAGCGGTGGGCAATGCCAACGTGTCGCCCTCGGTAGAGCGATTGTCAGAAATAGCAATCTCTATTTGATGGATGAACCATTATCGAATTTGGATGCCAAACTACGTGTGCAAATGAGATCGGAAATCGTAAAGCTTCATAATGAATTAAAGGCTACGACCATCTATGTTACCCACGACCAGACAGAGGCCATGACCATGGCGAATCGCATCGTTGTCATGAAAGATGGGCATATCCAACAAATTGGTACGCCACGTGAGATTTATAACAATCCGGCGAACATCTTTGTAGCGACTTTCATCGGTTCCCCGGCGATGAATATCTTTGAAGTTAAATATGACAACGGGACATTATCAATTGGTGAATCATATTCCATTGAATTAAAAGAAGAATATGCGAAAAAGCATGACGCCTATTATGAAGCGGAGGTGGATAGATTAAATAAAGAAATCAGCCGTCTTGAAGAAGAGATTAATGGATGCGAGGAATTCCTTGAAAAGAAAGCCAATAAAGAAAAAGTGGATAAGAATTCTAAATACGCTGACAATAACTATATGAATTATGTGAAGATGGAGTTGGAGAAGATCAAACCGTTATTGGAGAAATACCAAGAAATCGTTAAAACCAAATCACATATGGTTAGAATGGGAATTCGCCCAGAAGATGTTATCCGCCCAGAAGACGCCACAAAGAAGGTGAGATTATCCAATAAATTCAAAACCAAAGTTGAGCTTTCTGAATTATTGGGTAGAGAATATTATGTGCACTTTGTTTTAGACAAATTTAGGCTCATCAGCAAGATTAGCGACAACGATTTAATCTCTGTTGGCGACGAGATTGAGCTCGGTTTCAATCTGAATAACCTGCATATTTTTGACATAGATACAACGAACTTGATATTTTAAAACGGAGGTAAATTATCTATGAAAATGGTCAAAGACAAACAATTGGTGGTGGGCGCGGACTTTGCTGGCTTCCCGTTAAAGGAAGTCGTCTGCGAGCACTTAAGAAAGAAAGGATGGGAAATCCTCGATTTAGGTGTTAAAGCCGATAGTGATCCTAACGACACCGACTTAATGTTCCACCGCGTCGGATTAAGAGTGGGCGCGGAGATATCAGAAGGACATTATGAAAGAGCCTTGGTGTTCTGCGGAACCGGCATGGGCATCCATATCGCCGCTTCAAAATGCCCACATGTCCACGCTGGAGTTGTTGAGTCTCTGCCCGCAGCCATAAGAGCGATAACCGGCAATGGCGTCAATGTCCTTGCGATGGGCGCTTTCTATGTCGCTCCTCAAACAGCCTGCGATATCGCAGATGCATATTTAGCTAATTCATTAGGGTCTGGCTGGGAGTGGTGGCATAACTTCTATGAATTCCATAAACTCGCTATCGATGAATTAGAAGCCTTTGACTACGATGAATATAAAAAGAACGGGTTTAAAGTCAAACACCTAGGCGATTATGATTTGACTTTGGATTTTGATAAAAAACCTGAATAACGATTCTTATATCAAGATAAATTGAATGTGTCTTTTGCTCTTTTTGGCAACGACTTATTTTTCCTTTTGTTGACTCATTTTGTCCGTAAAAATGGCAAAAAAGCGTAAAATAATACGGGAAATCACTGAAAATACGGACTGGCTACAATATATTCATGAGTTATAAAACGATATACCACAGGAGTGAAACTGTGGTGGAAAAACCTGGCAAATCCTGAAGTGAACCCCAAAACGGACACACTTCAAAAAACCGGATAAAGACAGGAATCATTTAAGGTTCCTGTTTTTTAGTCTTGTTGAGTTGTAGAAAGCAATCCATTCTTCAAAAAAGGGCAAAAAATATCCCCTCTCCATTAAAAGAAGAGGGGTTATATGTGATACGAACTATAATTTGTTTGCCTTTCAGCGTATCCATAAAATCATCGCCAAAAGGCCATAAGAAAAGCACCGCCGAAGCGATGCTCTTAAAACCATATTATTGAATGTGTCACTTGTTCCGCTTTCCTGTATTCTTTGTTCCCCGGACTTCCTCATGATAGAAATAATCTACGATGACCGGATGTCCCTGCGGTACTCTGCCGTAGGGCATTTCATTATCAACAAAGAGGCAGTCATATTTCCTTGCCATTTCTTTGGCTTTTTCCTCCAGAGCTTTGAAATAACTGCGGTTGTGTTTGTTATAGATTTCATCATAAAGCGGCACAAGGTCAAAATGTTTCTCTGCTATATAATCCATAATCGTCTTTTTGAAGCTGCCTCGTAGGTTCAGGTTTTCCAGCCAAAACAGGTCACACTGACCCTTCACTCGCTCAAAAATCGCCTCAAAATCCGTGATGCCCGGAAAAACCGGCGCAACAAAACAGACGGTGCGGATGCCTGCATCGTAAACCTGCTTCATAGCCTCAAGCCGCCGTTTGATGCTTACAGCATTGTCCATATCATCTTTGAAATCCTCATCGAGCGTATTGATCGACCACGATACCGTGACCTGTCCCAGCTCCTTCAGCAGATCAATGTCACGAACCACAAGATCGGATTTTGTGCAGATTAAAATATCTGCGCCACTGCCTCGAAGCTGTTCCAGCAGTTTTCTGGTATTGCCGAACTGTTCCTCCTGCGGATTGTAGCCGTCCGTCACGGAGCCGATCACAATACGCTGTCCGGCAAATTTCTTTGGGTTTTTAATCTTCGGCCAATGCTTCACATCAAGGAACGTGCCCCATTCCTCCATGTGCCCGGTAAACCGCTTCATAAAAGACGCATAGCAGTATTTGCAGGCATGGGTGCAGCCCACATAAGGATTGACCGAATAACCGCCCACCGGCAGGCTGGATTTCGTCATGATATTCTTTGTCTCGACTTCTCCAATAAGGATACCGTTCATCTCTACTTTTGCCATTTTCTCTGTATCTCCAATACTTGATTGAACGCTTCCGGGAATTCCTGTACCATGTTTGCCTCGCCCACGATGGGAACAAGATCTTCTTTCATAAAAGCAGGGATGCCGAGAGCATGGGCCTGTTTCACAAGGGAATACGCCCATGCCGGAACTGTTCGTATTTTTTTGCTTTGCGCCCCGGTCATCGTCCCGACCACGATCCAGCTGATACCGGAGAGATCCACTTTGCCCGGATCGTCAAACAATGGCTCAAAGGTAACGTGATAGTGCTTTGCCCGGATATTGGCCTTAAGTGTGTCGATGCGCCACAACTCTGATTTTCTTGTGACAGTGACTCCAAACCATGCGTTTTCCAAGTCTGTCTCAAAATCCAGTAGGTCGGGGCGCTTTGACAAAAACAGGAATTGATGCTGCGGGTTTTCCCGAATCTTTGCGAATACCTTATCCCGCCACTCCGGCTGCCATCCCGCCAAATCGCTCATGCCAGTCAGCAGGAAATTCTGCGGGCGCTTCTTTTCCATCAGCCGCAGCTTATTCGGAAAAAACTCCGGCTTGCTGAAGTCATCAATCATATGGTAACGCTTTACATTATTTCGGGCATAACAGTAGGAACAGCCTACGGTACAGCCGATGACCAGATTCATGTTTTGAATATTGTCCTTAATGCAGACGCTCATCAGAGAACACCCTCCACATTTTTCAGGATGCGGTGGAGATAGTTCTCCAACTGCTCGATTTCTTCCTCAGAAAATCCCTTATAGTAAATGTTGCTGATTTCTTCTGTTACTTCATTATATTCTTGTTCCAGACCTTTGGCTTCTTCTGTAAGAAAAATGAGAATCTTTCTACGGTCTATGTCGCCGCGATCCCGATAAATCAGATTTGCCGCCTCCATGCGGTCAAGCATACTGGTCAGCGTGGTCGTGGCAAGACCGGTCTCCTTTGACAGCTCACTGATGGGAACGCCATCCTTCTGCCAGAGGATATATAGAATCCTTCCCTGGGAGCCATTAAAAGCATCAATGTTTTTTTCGCTCAATATGCGTTCAAAAACACGTCCTCCGACCTGTTTGATCCGGGTTATCAAAAATCCGCCTTGTGTTTTCATATTGCCACCTCAAACCGCAAGGTGGCTATCCGCAGACAGCCGCCTTGTCCTTTCTTATTTCTGCTGCGCAGCCGCAAATTCAGCGTAACCTTTCCAGCCAAATACTGCATTCACATCTTCATCGCCGTAAACACCCTTGACATCGCAGAGGTGGACAACATGATCGTCCGCATCCATCGTCTGGGCAACAGTCGCATGAATGAGCAGCTTGCAAGGAACAGGAGCCTTGATATTTGTGCCCTCCACTTCCTGCATCGTCAGACCAACCTTAGCAGCCTTATCC
Source organism: uncultured Erysipelotrichaceae bacterium (assembly GCA_902794835.1). Lineage (GTDB taxonomy): Bacteria > Bacillota_I > Bacilli_A > RFN20 > CAG-826 > UBA4951. Next base: position 1,944 of record CADBIO010000022.1, on the reverse strand, counting down.
GTATCACGTCCGGAGCAGGTGCCACAGCCAATCAGAGCGCCGGTCAGTTCAACGCCGGGAATGGCGAGAACAACTTCTTTTTTCTCAGCCAGCAGTTCCAGACTGTAAGCCCCTTTGTTCAGGGAGAACATGATCTTTCCGGGATTGGTGGACGCAAAAGCCCAGAATGCCAGAGTCGCAAGATTGGTGCTGCCATCCGGTTTCTCTGTACAGATCAGAGTCATGGAATTGGGAGAAGTGTAAGCAGGCGCATTGCTGATATTGATTTTGTTCATTGTAGAAACCTCCTTGTTTGATTTCATTCAGGATTATACCATATAGGAATATCCTTTGTCAACTCTTTTTGGATTTTATATCAATTTCCCATATTTGTCAGGAATTTCCGTTTTGTGATTTAGTATATAATTAGCCCTCCCTTAAATAGGGAGGGCTTCGCTGTCTTTATGCTGCAATTTCCGGGATTTCCCCAACAAAGTTATAAACAATTCTGACTTCTTGCACCTTCTGGCCGTCCACCTTTTTGACTTCGCCGATCAGAATCCGGCTGATGAGCCGGTTCAGCACCGCCTCGTCCAGTTCTTCGATGGTGGCATAGCGCCGGATTTCCTTGATAAAAGTGCGGACTTCGCTTTCCTGTGCATCCGCCCGGCTCTGCATCACCGCCAGATCATGCAGGCGCTTCTGGTTGGCTTCCTGCTCCTGTTCCAGCGCCGCCGTCAGCTTCATAAACCGCTGTTCGGTCAGGATGCCTTTGGCCTTATCGGTGTACAGGCTTAAAAACATCCCGTCAATTTCCTGATTCCGGGTTTCCAGTCGAAGGTAGTCAGCTTTCTTCTCCTTGCCGGTTTCTGCCTCCCGCCACTTAGCAAACTGGCTCTGCATCCTCTCCTGAATCATCAAATCAACCAGTTTTTCAATATCTGTACCCATAAGCGTCCTCCTTATGCTGGACGGATATAATTCCGGTATGTTTCCAGGACGGAATCCGACACACCGCTTTTATACACTTTGCGGATGTCAGCGATTTCTTCCTCTTTCAGCAGTTTCAGCCATTCCAGCAGGTCAGCTCTGCCATTGGCAAAGTTACAGCAGCGTCCATCAGCGTATTCGATACGGTATCTCATAGACAGGCACCTCCTTAAACATAAATCATCTCAGACTGGATGATTTCCTCCGCCCGGCTGCGGATGCTGTTCATGGCTCCGACCCAGGCAAGCTGGTCATGGGCTTTCAGTTCCTCGGTAACACCTTCTGCCGCCTGCATCTGCGAGATGATACACGCCAGCCGGTCAGCGGCCTGCTGGTTCAGATCGGCAAGATACGTCCAGAGTTTTCCCGACAGAAGCAGTTCATTGTACTGGCCGGGGCGGTGTTCTTGCAGATATGACTTGTGCATCCGGCCCCACCGCCCGATGGGGCGGCTTTCCTCCGGCAGCTTCAGGTCTGGTATGTAGTAATCGCCGACAAGAATATAGTCCAGACCGTTGCTGTCATCATGGATACGTTTTCTTAATTCTTCCATATCGACCTCCTGTATTCGATTTTGTACGAATCCAGTTGATCGTGTCCCTGTCCATCCGTTATTCAAGGCAACTGAACTCGTCACCATGAATTATGGCACATCTTTTACCAGTTGAATGTAATGCTCTAAAGATGCGATATTATTATTGTACAAAGTCTCCTTTTTAAGGATCCCGTGCCAAGACTCCATTGGAGAATCGTCGATAGGCGTACCCTTTCGGCTCATTGAAATGGATATGCCTTTGGAAGCACAGATGGCTTTGTACTCAACGGATGTGTATTGGAAACCTTGGTCGCTATGAAGGATTAATCCATGTACATCCTTTTCTATTTCCAAAGCTTTGCTTAACGTATTTACCACTAATGGAATATTAATGAACTTTGAAATTTGGTACGCCACTACATGACGATCATATAAATCGA
>CADBIO010000021.1 GCA_902794835.1 uncultured Erysipelotrichaceae bacterium | reverse complement strand
AAAAAATGGAAGATAAGCATCTAAATTTGTTTTGGCATTATGGAAGCGCGAAAACAGATGAGAAAGTGAGCAAAGAAGAATTAGAAAGAATTCAAGAAAAAGAGAAAACTGTTAACGCTCTTGAAAACAACATTACCCGAAGCACTCTTTTAACTTTCAAATCACTAAATAGCAAAAATAAAGCCAAGTTTTTGAATCGGTTAATTGCTAAGTCTGTTTTAGATGAAAACGTTGAATATACTTTTGAATATGAACTTCAATCGCAATCATTCAAAAGCATTCTGGAAAAGATAAATATTGAGGACAAATACCTGGTTGGCTTTTGCCCATCTGGATCTGTTGATAACAAAAATATAAAGGGCTCGTCCATTGATATTGATGAAATTGTTGAATTGGTCGATAGCTGCCCAATTATAGGCGGCTCTAATCCCGATGGATGCATCCTTGCAAAGAAAAACAACGATATTGTGTTAGCTGTTGCTTTTGAAAACAAAAAAGAGGACTTAAATCCAGAGCAATTGCATAGGCATCTAAAAGAGTATTTAAATGTTGAAACCGCCAAGGGGCACTTAATCATTAAAAGTTACAATGACTTTTTTGGATTATTGAAAGCGTGCGCGGCAAAAGACAAAAACTCTTATTGCGACGATTTGCTCACCTATTTGAATTATTTGTCCTTGTATACCCCTTCATTCGCAGATATTGCAAAAAGTTACGATTTGGCCAAACCGCAAGATGGTGCTTCAGACGAACAATATCAAAAAGTCTGTCGAGAAATGAAGAATATTACTAATGGCTTTCTCGGTAAATTGTTAGAAGAAGTAAACAACAAATACCATCTTGGCAAAATCAGAATCCAAAAGGGATGGGGAAGCATTATCGATATCAAAAAGATGTACAAATATTTGAATATGATTGGACTTGTATGGCATTCGGATAAAGAAGAAGCATATATTGAGCTGAACATTAAGTTTGCCGCCAATATGAAGCAATCAAGACGATTTTATAAAAAATTCGGCACAGAAATGATAAAGAAGAACAAAAACTTGTTCATGACACATTTTGTATTTGTGGGGCAATATGGCAAATATAACGATAAAGCTGAATGGCATTTTGGCAATGTTGTTAAGTATTACGACTTCTTCAGAAAAAAGATAGAAAATAACGATTTTCATCAAATCGGAGAAGGCGAAGTAGAACCGCTTTTAAAAGAAATGAATGACAAGATCGAAGAATTCGATTATAAAAGCATTCTGAATACAGTTAAATATACGAAAAACCACGATTTAACAACCGCATATAAAAACCATAAGCTATCGTATGTTCCATCCATTCAGATAGTAAAAAGATGGGGCGTAAGGGAACTTGAAAAAATAAATAAGCAGAAATTCTTAAATCAGCTTTACCAAACAATGGATCAAGCGATGCAGTTTTTTGGTTAAAGATCGCTTTTTAAGACCGAATATATTGCATAGTGCATATCGACGAAAAAGAAATAATGGATTTGATCATCAAGGAACTTGATGGGAAGCTTTTTGTTATTTCCAGGATCAAAAATTGAAACTAACATCGTTAGACGAATCACTGCCGTAAAAGAAAAGGTCGCAATGGCAGCTGAATCAAAGCGAAGATTTGAAAGCCGAGTGCTTTAGATATAGATAAAAAACCAATTACCGAGTTAGGTGCCCAACGACTAGCGGCCGCCATAATAGAATCAGCTTGTCTAATGGACAAATGCTTTGAAAACATTGCAATAGAATCAAAAGCGGACGTTAATAAATACAACATTGTAAAATATCTCTCTTTTAGAGAGGGTTTTTATTTTTTGCATGAAATCCTTCTTTTTTCCGCATTAAAGCAAAAGGAGATGGAGGGGTACGAAAAAATCTTCAAGGGTACGAACTTTAGGGCAAGGGTATGAGATTGTATCAAAAAGGGTCTAAGACACCATAGAGATAACGATCCAGCTTATACTGAAGCAAATCTTTAGTGATAGATTTTTAATTATCGATGAAGAGGAATGTTGCGATTGGTCTGAGGGTAAGACCCAATAAAAGAAATTCCAAATGAAGTTGTTTGGATTTTCCAAGCTTTTTTATCTTTATGGCAAAACTTATTGAATTAAGAAAATTATCAAAAGAGTTTTATAAAGCCGAGGGTTTTTGCGATTTTGGAGTCTTTTTAATTGGACTCTTTTCATTAGTACATTTTAGAAAAACTTAAAATATTTGTAGTTTTTCCAAGATGATACAATAACATATTAAACACCTCGTCTATATCATTGTATCAAAAATTGAAATATATAGACCCCTATTGAAAAATAGGGTTTTATTTTTTGTACCATGTAAGCGTCAAAAGGGAAACCTCTTGATGGGCATGGTCTGAGGGTGAGATTTTAAAAAGAAATCCCAAACGAACTTGCTTGGACCTCCCAAGCTTTTTTATTATCCTTACGGAAAAAATTCTCGATGACTACATCAACTATAAAAAGAATGGCGGAAACTAGCATGTCGCCAGAAGATGTATTTTTTTCCACTTTAAAATATTTCGACGACATTTTATTTGCAAACGATTAGTGCAATGCGACAGATAATATGAACGGGCTTGATACTTACTATCGGGTCTTTTTTGGCTTTTTTCCATGCCAATTATTTTGTTCGTTCAAACGGAAGAGTAAAAGATTCCAAATCCGAAACATCGAGCGCCTTGAATTATCCTCCTAACCACAGAGGGCTTTCATGAATGAGAAATGGTTCCTGAGAATCATATCAGATTCAGGTCGTCAGACATGTGGTGTCCGGGAAAACAAATGGTAAAACTAAATGATGCAAGAAGACGGTATGAAGGGGGTACGAGAATGCCCCGCACCCTTGGCTTTGCGTTTATTAGATCATCCGGATGCAACAAACAATTCAATAAAAATCGCCAAATGAGACCTTGGATTGGCGGAGAAAAAACCTTCGATTACCAGGAAAGAGATTGCACAAACATAATCTATTCTTTGCCTTCAATATATGAGATCTCAAAAATGAAAGTTGCCTATAAAAATCTAACAAAAGGGGGCGGAAATAAGGAAAACGAATTCACTTTGACCTTTGGTGAGCGATGATCACGTAATAAGTTAAAGAATAGATTCCTTATATCAGCCGAACAGGGTTAAAACAAAATAAGTAAATAGAACGATAAGAAATGCTGCCTCTTTCGTTTATAATCTCTACAAGAGGTAAAAACATGATTATTTTGCATATCAAAGATTTTGGTGACATTAAAATTGAGCTTGATCGGGTTAACGCCCCGATTTCTGCGAACAATTTCGCTTCCTTGGTTTCGCAAGGCTTCTACGACGGCTTAACGTTCCATCGCATTATTAAAGGATTTATGATTCAAGGCGGAGATCCTAATGGTGTGGGTACGGGTGGTCCAGGTTATTCCATCAAAGGAGAATTCCGGGCAAACGGGGTCAAGAATAACCTTTCCCACAAACGCGGTGTCATTTCCATGGCCAGATCGCAAATGCCAAATTCCGCCGGATCTCAATTCTTCATCTGTGACGCCAATGATGAATTCCTCGATGGCCAATATGCAGCCTTCGGGAAAGTGGTAGAAGGAATGGATGTGGTGGATAAAATTGCCCAAGTCGACAAAAACCACAACGACAAACCCTATACCCCAGTCATCATCGGAAAGGCGGAAGCCATCGACGAAGAAATCCTTCCTGTCGAGAAAATGTAGGCAACATAAAAAGCGAGAAGGGTTTTCTCTTCTCGCTTTTTCTTAAAGATCGATCTCTTCGACGTCGTCGGGGACAAAGACGTCCGCGTCGACTTTTTCTCCATTAGCAACAGCATCAGGTGAAATGACGCTCTTTGGGAGTCTCATATAGAGAGCATCCCCTTTAGCCAACATCACACCATCTTCAGTTCGAATTTCTGCGGTGCCATGGAAGGTAATTTGGTTTTTCTTGTCAATCCGGCCAACGCAACGGAGAGGAGTGTTATAAGGAACACCTTTATGGTATTCGATGTTGATTTTCAACGTGCAGCCATAAGTTTCAGGTTCGCTGCACCAAATCGCTCTTCCGATCGTTTCGTCAATGATGGCGCAAATCATCCCACCATGAACCCGTTCTGGGTAAGATTGATGATTGAATTGATATTGGAATAAAGCGCATACGCTATCGTCTTCCATCTCGTAGAAGGAAGCTTTGATTCCGTAAGGGTTGTTAACGCCACAGACGATGCAGTCTTTGGCATTACATTGTTTTCTTGTGACTTTCATAACGAAATAATAATAAAACTTTCCGTTTCATTACACGAAAAATATGCATCTCTCTTATAATAAAGAGAGGAAAAAGGAACAAAACGTTATGGCACGTATCATTTTAGTCGGTGGTGGCTCGTCTTCAGGGAAATCGTTTGTCACTCAAGCGGTCATCAAAAGCATTGGTGAAGAGAATATCACGCGAATCACGATGGACGACTATTATGCAGATCAGGCGAATATCCCATTACAAGAACGTTATAAGGTCAATTATGACCACCCAAAGGCCTTCGATTGGCCGTTGATGAGAAAACAAATCCGAGCCTTGAAGGAAGATCAACCGATTGAAAAACCAATCTATGATTTCGTGACTTTGACCCGCAGTGGCAAAACCGAGACCATCGTCCCTAAGAAAGTGGTGTTAGTAGAAGGCATTATGGCCCTTGTCGATCGACAAATCAGAAATATGGGCAATTTACGAGTCTTTATTCAAGCTGGTGCCGAACGTCGTTTCCTTCGCCGCATCATTCGTGACTCAAAAGAAAGAGGCAGAACTTTTGAAAATATCGTCACTCAATATTTCAACACCGTCCAACCGATGTATGATGAGATTGTCAAACCTTCCAGCGAATATGCTGATCTGATCATCAACAACGACGGCGTGGCGAATTTGGCCATTGATGTTTTGGCTTGCGTCATCCAGGAACAACTCGATATTGCCAACAACGTCAAAATCGAAAAGCACGTGATGGATGATGAATTCCGTGAAGAAGTGTTACGGGAAGTCTTCCAAAAATCACCTTATTCCAAAGATTAAGAGAATTCAATTGAATAGCAAAAAGAAAGGAGACGTTATGTCTTATTGCGATAAAGTCATTGATTTATTAAACCGTTCTTACAGCCCATTCCACGTGGTGAGAAACCTCAAAGAACTGTTGCTTGAGAAAGGATACGAGGAATTAAAAGAAAAAGCTCCTTATTTTCTCAAAGAGGGAGGGCGTTATTTTGTTACTCGTAATGATTCGGCCTTAATCGCGTTCTCTGTTCCTAAGAATCCTCGTTCCTCCGCCTTTAGAATTTCTGCCTCCCATACCGATAGTCCGACATTCAAAATCAAGCCAAATCCTGTTGTCAGCTACAAGAATCTCATTTCCTTGAATGTCGAGCCCTATGGCGGATTGATGCATGCCCCATGGTTAGATCGTCCCTTATCTTTCGGCGGACGGGTCTATTATTTAGATTCAGAAGGGCGGACCCAATGTGAGCTTGTTGCCGTCGATGAGGATCTTTTGGTGATCCCGAATCTTTGCATCCATTTCAACCGCGAGATGAATAACGGCTTGAAATATAATCCCGCCAAAGAATTGATCCCTTTGGCTGGCATTGGCAAAGATTTCAATTTCCAAGAATATCTGATTTCTAAAATGCAGGGGGACGTGAAAGAGATTTTGTCTTTCGATCTCTTCCTTTATAATCGCGATAAAGCCAAACGTGTCGGCCTACATCAAGAATTCCTCTCTTCCCCGAAATTAGATGATCTCTCCTCGACCTATAGCGTTCTTCTTGGCTTCCTAGAGGCAAAGCCAGAATATTTCAACGTCTATTGTGCTTTCGATAATGAAGAAGTTGGGTCTTTGACTAAACAAGGGGCCTATGGTTCTTTCTTAAGAGATACTTTGAAACGAATCGAAAAAGCTTTGGACCTTCCTTTAGAAGAAATGATTGCCAGGTCTTTGCTTATTTCCGTGGATAACGCCCATGCGAATCATCCTAATTATCCAGAGATTTCAGATAAGACGACGAATGTTTTGATGAATGAAGGCATCGTCATCAAATATAACGCCAATCAAACTTACACCAGCGATGCCAAAAGCGCCGCTCTTCTAAAGAGCATTGCCACCGGCTCTTCCGTCAAATTCCAAGATTTCACCAATCGTTCTGATTTAAGAGGCGGCTCGACTTTAGGCAATCTTTCCAACAACCAAATCTCTATCAATTCGGTAGATATTGGCATTGCGCAATTAGCCATGCATTCTTGCAATGAACTTTGTGGAGTAGAAGATGTGGAAATGATGGCCAAATTAGCCCAAGCTTTCTTCTCTTCCAAAATCCAAGTGGAATAACGATGAAAAGCATCAAAGAGATTCAAAAAATTCAAGAATACGCGGCACGTCACCCATCTTTCATCGAAGAATTGGATGATCCCGAACGCCAAAAAATCACGGAAAAGATGATGGCTTTCTCTTATCGAAAAGGAGAAGCGATATTTTCCGAAGGCGAGCCCGCCGATTCGTTGTATGTGATTCGCAAAGGGAATGTTAAACTTTGCACCTACGATGGCGAAGGCAGAGAACAGATCATCTCCATTTTTTCTGCCGGAGACACCCTCTGGGTTTCCGTCTTCTTAAGAAAATCATTATCGACATACCCTTATAGTGCCGTATGTATGGATGAGGCGGTGATCTCTCAAATCCGTCGCGAGGATTTTGAATCTTTGATCAAAGACACCGAAAGTGCGATCCAAATCATCGGCTTATTAAGCAATAAGCTTCACGATGCTAACGAAAGGAACTTAATTCTTTCCATTTCTGACCCAACGGCCAAGATCGCCCGTTTGTTCTTATATCGCCTGAATCATATCTCTGGCAACATCGTCAGCATGAAGTTAGAAGATATCGCCGGCCACGTTTCTTTACGCCCCGAGACAGTCTCCCGAAAATTAGGGGAATTGATGGATCAACGCGTGATTGAAAAGGTCGGGCAGTCTTCCTTCAAAATCATCGATTACGAAAAATTAGTGCAGATCTCACAAAGTTGATTTTAATCAATGTTATTTTATTCTCAGGCTTTGATAATAGTGCTAGGATAAGGAGGAACTCGAATGCAGGGTAGGATACATTCCATAGAGACATTTGGTTCAGTTGATGGCCCAGGCATTCGCTTCGTGATCTTTCTGAAAGGTTGCGCGATGCGCTGTCTTTTTTGCCACAATCCAGATACTTGGGATCCGAAAACCGACAATCTCAAGACGCCCGACGAATTAATCGATCAGGCGTTACGGTACAAAGATTATTGGGGCGAAGAAGGCGGCATCACCGTCAGCGGGGGAGAACCGTTGTTGCAAATCGATTTCTTGATCGAACTCTTCCAGAAAGCGAAACGACATGGGATCAACACCTGCATCGACACGGCTGGGCAACCCTTCACTCGCAAAGAGCCGTTCTTCTCCCAATTCCAGGAATTGATGAAAGTCACGGATCTCCTTCTCATGGACATCAAACACATCGATTCTAAGATTCATCGGGAACTGACTTCAGTGCCCAACGACAACATCATCGATATGTTCCGTTATCTCGATGAGATCCATAAACCGATCTGGATCCGTCACGTCCTCTTGCCAGGATACACCGACGATGACAAATATCTTTACGAAACGCGGGCTTTTATCAAAACGCTGCACAACGTGAAGAAAATCGATGTCCTACCCTTCCATAAAATGGGGGAATTCAAATGGGAGAAACTAGGATATCCCTATCGTTTAAAAGAAACGAAGACGCCAACCAAAGCAAGAATCCAAAACGCAGTGGATATCCTCAACGGCAAAAACGATGAAAATTTGATTTAAATCAATGTTTTGTCGCCAACACACAATTATATTTATAAGGCACTCAGTGCTTCCAGGGGGAAAATTATGTTAAAAGAAGAATGGAACGGATTTAAAGAAGGCCAGTGGACGAGCGAAGTCAATGTCCGCGATTTTATCCAAGAGAATTATGAGCCATATGAAGGAGATGCTTCCTTTTTAGCTGGCCCAACGAAAGCGACCAACGACCTTTGGAACAAGGTCCAAGAATTGCAAAAACAAGAACGTGCCAAAGGCGGAGTCCTTGACATGGAAACCGAAATTGTTTCTGGCATCACGGCTTATGGAGCCGCTTATATCGACCCCGCTTTGAAGGATGAGGAGAAAGTGGTGGGTCTTCAAACGGACAAGCCATTAAAACGCGCCTTCATGCCGTTTGGTGGCATTAAGATGGCCGAACAAGCCTGCTTGACCTATGGCTATACCCCAAATCCAGAGCTTCATAAAATTTTCACCGAATATCATAAGACCCACAACCAAGGTGTCTTTGATGCTTATACCCCGGAAATCATGAAATGCCGTCACAATAAGATTTTGACTGGTCTTCCCGATACTTATGGCCGTGGCCGTATCGTCGGCGATTATCGTCGTGTTGCTCTTTACGGCATCGACTTCTTGATTCAAGAGAAGAAAATGGATCTGTTCAATTGTGGAGATAAGACGATGACGGATGACGTCATCCGTTTAAGAGAAGAGCTTTCTGAACAGATTCTTGCCCTTCAAAAGATGAAAGAAATGGCTGCTAGCTATGGATTTGACATTTCCAAGCCAGCGAAAAACGCCAAAGAAGCGTTCCAATGGCTCTATTTCGGCTACTTGGCTGCCATCAAGACTCAGAATGGCGCTGCCATGTCCGTCGGCAGAGTCTCCACTTTCTTGGATATCTATATCAGCCGCGATCTTAAAAACGGTACGTTAACCGAAGAAGAAGCCCAAGAATTGGTTGACCATTTCGTCATGAAATTAAGAATGGTCAAATTCGCTCGTATTCCTTCTTATAATCAGCTCTTCTCTGGCGACCCAGTTTGGGCCACCTTAGAAGTGGCAGGCTTCGGTCAAGATGGCCGCAGCATGGTCACCAAAAACGATTTCCGTTTCTTACATACCTTAGAAAACATGGGACCAGCCCCAGAGCCAAACCTCACGGTTCTTTATACCAAGAGATTGCCTTTGAATTTCAAGAGATACGCTTCCAAGATTTCCATCGACACTTCTTCGATTCAATACGAAAACGATGATGTGATGCGTCCAGTCTGGGGCGATGATTATTCCATTTGCTGCTGTGTCTCTGCCACCCAAACAGGCAAAGAGATGCAATTCTTCGGCGCCCGTGCTAATCTCGCCAAATGTTTGCTTTATGCCATCAATGGCGGCGTCGATGCCAAAACCCGCGAGCAAGTTGGCCCAGCCTATCGTCCCATCACTTCGGAATATCTCGATTATGATGAAGTGTTGGAGAAATTCGAGAAGATGATGGATTGGTTGGTTGAAGTTTATGTCAACGCCCTCAACCTCATCCATTATATGCATGACAAATATTATTATGAGGCAGCAGAAATGGCCTTAATCGATACCGATGTCCGTCGCACCTTTGCCACAGGCATTGCCGGCTTCTCCCATGTTGTCGATTCCTTAAGTGCCATTAAATATGCCAAAGTCAAAACGGTTCGTGATGAAACAGGATTCATCGTCGATTATGAAATCGAGGGTGACTTCCCACGATACGGAAACGACGATGATCGCGCTGATGATATTGCCGTTTGGTTGCTTAAGACCTTCATGAAACACGTGAAGATGCACCACACATATCGTAATTCCGAGCCAACGACCTCGATTCTTACCATCACTTCCAATGTTGTCTATGGCAAAGCCACGGGCAGCATGCCTGATGGAAGAAAAGCGGGAGAGCCATTATCGCCAGGCGCCAACCCATCCTATGGAGCAGAAAAGAATGGCTTGCTTGCTTCGCTGAATTCCGTTGCTAAGCTTCCTTATGAATATGCTTTAGATGGCATTTCTAACACTCAGACTATCGCACCAGATACGTTAGGCCATAATGAAGAAGAACGGGTGAAAACCTTAGTCGGCGTTCTTGATGGGTATTTTGCCAAAGGCGCCCACCATCTTAACGTCAACGTCTTCGGGCTGGATAAATTGAGAGATGCGATGGAACACCCAGAGAAACCAGAATATGCGAACTTTACCATCCGTGTTTCTGGCTATGCCGTCAAATTCATCGATTTGACCAGAGAGCAACAGCTCGATGTCATCGCCCGCAACGCCCACGAGACGATGTAATCGTCGACAAGATAGAGCAAAAGAGGTTGTTTTGAAACGACCTCTTTTTATTTTCGGGTGGGAAATACAAAATGCGCATTTTTCGTCCAACGATAATAAAATGTCGCTCTTTGTGCCATAATAACATCGAAGATATAGATCCCCCCGCTCATTTTTAGACAAATCAGGCAAGAGAAGTTTGCCGACAGAGACAAGCCCCCATCAACGTTTCGACGAAACCCCCAAAACTCAGGGAATAGAAACGAAAGGAGATCGGTGTGAAAAAAGACATAAAATTCGGAACAGGCGGATTTCGTGGAATCATCGATAACGATTTCACCCTTTTCAACGTTTCTTTTATCGCGGAAGCACTTAGCCAAATCATTCTTGAAGATAGGGCAAAGAAAGAAATCCCCCTTTGTTATGACCGTCGTTTTCTTTCCCCTGAAGCTGCGATGGCTATGGCTTTGGTCTTTGCCTCTCATGATATCAAGGTCCATATGCCTTTTACTGAAGTCCCATCTCCATGTGCCTCTTTTTGGACCCAAGAGCTTGACGCTGATTATGGTGTCATGATCACCGCCTCCCACAATCCCTCCGACTGGAATGGAGTGAAAATCTTCACCAAAGGCGGATTCGATGCCGATGAGAAAACGACCGACCGAATTCAAAAGATAATTGGCGAAATCGATACTTTTTCGGTCATTTCTGAAGAGGAAGCAAGAGATAAAGGAATTCTGGTATTCTTTGATGCCGTCACTAAATATGTAGACAATATCTTCCGTTTCTCCAAACCAAAGCTCATCCATCCTCTAAAAGTAGCTTACGATAATTTAAATGGCGTTGGGATTGTCTCCCTCGGGGAAGCGGCCGAGCGCATTGGGATGGAAGAATTCAAAGTCCTGAATTGGGAAAAAGACCCGACGTTCCGTGGCAAATTGCCAAACCCTCTTCCGCAAAATCTAGAAGAGGTAAGATCCTTTGTCTTAGAAAACCATTATGATATGGGATTTGGCGTCGATAGCGACGGAGATCGTCTTGGCGTCATCGATGAAAAAGGTGATTACGTCAGCGCTAACGAAATCTTGGCCTGCCTTTACTATTATTTGATCAAGATAAAAGGATTTAAGGGGGACGTAGTAAGGAATTTCGTCACTTCTTTGCTTCTAGACCGCATTGCTGAAGGTCTTGGCTTTCGTTGTCATGAAGTGGATGTCGGCTTTAAATACATTACCCGTAAGATGGGAGAATGTGACGCCATCATCGGCGGCGAATCCAGCGGTGGCCTCACCATTCGCGATTATCTCCGAGGAAAAGACGCGACTTTCTCCGTTGTTTTGTTTTGGAACATGATGGATGATATGCATCTCCCCGTTTCAGAAATCGTCAAACAGGTGAAGGCCTTTGCTCATTATGAAAATGTGGATGTGGAAACTTTTGTCACTTATCCTCGCGATAAAGCCGGGAACATTGTCAGTTATTTGAATGAAAATAATCCTTCCTTTCCTCGTCCGATCGTCAAAAGAGATATTCTAGGAAGGAATTATCGTTATTGGTTCAATGACGAGGAATGGGCCACGTTGCGTCTTTCTAACACCGAAAACGTTCTCCGCGTGTTTTTAGAATTAAAACCCCATGAAGATGTTGCCACCTATCGTTCTTGCTTAAGGGATTTTGTTGCCAAAATGATTTAAATTCCTTGCAAATCGAGAGCGAGCAAGTATTCTATTAGACTAGAGTTAAATATGACTAACTCTAGTTTTTAAAGGAAATTGCTTTATGTCTGCTTCATGGTATGCCCTCATCGGCATCAGCTTCATCTTTCTTTGCACTTGTCTGGGATCGGCTTTCGTTTTCTTTTTTGGGAAAAGAGAGATCGGCGTCAAGATAAACCAGATTTTTTTGGGGTTTGCCGCTGGCATCATGTTATCGGCATCGGTTTTTTCTTTAATCTTGCCCGCTTTAGAAATGGAGATATCCTATCTGCCCAGTTGGATTTTGGTTGCTTTAGCGGTTATTTTAGGAACTCTCTTTTTATGGGGCATCGATAAGTTGGTTCCCCATTTCCATGTTGAGCAAAACAAAGAAGAAGGGCTTCCTTCTAGAGCTTCGAAAACCGCCAAGATGTTTCTTGCGGTCACGATCCATAACATTCCTGAAGGCCTTTCCGTTGGCATTGCCTTTGGCGTTGCTTTGGCAAACCTTGACGGGGAGAATGTAGCCTCTTCGATGATGGGCGCTTTGATGCTTGCCATTGGCATCGGCATCCAAAATATACCAGAAGGGGCAGTGGTGGCTCTGCCAATGAAAGGAGAGGGCGGCTCTTCTGGAAAAGCGTTCCTTTTTGGCGCGTTATCGGGAATCGTAGAGCCCGTGGCTGCTGTTTTTGGCTTGTTTTTGGCCTATTTTGTCCAACCTATCATGCCATGGGCATTGGCTTTCGCTGCAGGTTGTATGCTCTATGTCATCGCCGAAGAAATGATTCCCGACACGAAAGCAGACCCAACCTCCCATGGAGGAGTTTGGGCCTTTATGGTTGGTTTTGTGTTGATGATGTGCCTGGATGTGGCTTTAGGCTAATTCTCGGAAGGCAAGGAATCGATGAAGGTCGTCTTTGGGGCGATCTTTTTATATTCGGGATCTAATTTCCCGTTGTAGATCAAAACATCGACATCTTTGATATCGCAGGTTTTTGAAAGGGCGATCTTGTTGAATTTGCTATGATCGACCATCACAATCGAAAGGGCGCTATTGGCTAACATGATCCGTTTCACTTTGGACTGTCCCTCGACTTGCTCAGACAAACCGAAGTTCAAATCGGCTGCCGCCGTGCTCATAATACAAACGTCGGCGTGAAAATTGCGCAGCATATCTTCGGCGCTTGAGCCTAAAGTCGATTTGGTGCTGGGCATGATACTGCCGCCCACCAAAGTGATATTGTGTTTCGTTCTTAGAGCTAATTCATTGGCTAAAGTAACGCCGTTGGTGATGATGAAAAGATTTTTGAATTGATTCAACATCGTGACGATCTGCAACGTCGTTGTGGAAGAATCCATAAACACGATGGCATTGTCTTTCAAATAACGAACAGCGATTTTGGCTAAAGAACGCTTCTCTTTCAAATTTTGTTTTTCGCGAAGGAAAACCGAAGTCTCCGCGCTGCTAGGATCGCTATTGATGATAACCCCACCAAAGGTGCGGTTAACCAACCCTTTTTGCTCCATTTTCGTCAAATCGCGTCTCATCGTCGATTCGGAGACATAAAGAGCGTTGGCTAATTCATAAATGGTGCAATTGTTTTTCTGCTTGAGGATTTGCAGAATCTTTTCTTCTCTTTCGGAACCTAACATAGCGTAATTATGACACAAAAGCGAATCTTTTTAAAACATTCGAAAGGCAAAGAGGGCCATATAAGATTATAATCGACATAAATGAAACGCCCTAGCCTGCCATTTCTATTGCCATTCTTGCTTCTGTCCTGTACTTCTCCTGAAGCGAACATCCCCATCCCTTCCCAAGAAATCAAAGACGATGATCTTCATTTTTTGATTGCTTCCGACCTTCATTTTTTGGATCCGAGTTTAAGAGATGAGACTTTCGCCCCTGGGGTAAGAGACATTTCTTCCGATGGTAAAGCGACCTATTATTCCGATGTAGTGGTAGACGCTTTCGTTTCGGAAGTCATCGAAAAACATCCGGACGCTTTGTTTTTGTGCGGAGATTTGACGCTAAATGGGGCAAGGGTCTCCAATGATGTCGTTTACGAGAAGCTTCTTTCCATCCAAAAAGAAGACATCCCAGTCTATCTTTTGCCAGGCAACCACGACGTTGAAATTACTTTTGCTTATCGCTTCTTGGATAACACCATAGAGCGTGTAGACACTTATAGCCCCCAGGAATTTCAAGAAAAATTCGCCCGTTTTGGCTATACTCAAGCAGAATATAAAGACCCCAATTCCTTTTCTTATTTCAAAGAGGTGGGAGACAATATCTGGGCGTTTATGCTCGACGCCAACACGAGAACCATCAATCTGGTCTATTCTGAGACTTTGGTGTGGTTGACCAAAGTGATGGAAGAGTTAGATCAAAAAGGCGCGAAAATCATCACCTTCTCTCATCAATCCTTGTTCTCCCATCATTCTTTGCTCAATGTCGGTTATCAAATCGCCAACGCCGAAGAAGTCTTAGCATCCTATCAGGCTCATGGAGTTTTGGCCAATTTCGCCGGGCATTCTCATATTCAGCATTACAAAAAAGAAAGGGGCATGGTTGAAATCTTAAACTCTTGTCTCGATGTTTGCCCCGGGCAATATGGCTCGCTATCTTTGCATGATGGCGTTTGGTCTTATCACGCCAATGGTTTAGATGTTTCTGCCTATGCGGAAAAACAAGGCTATACGGACCCAAATCTTTTGGATTTCCCCACATACCTAAAAAATTATTTCGACGCTTCTAATTGCGCCGGCTTTCAGAAAGAAGTGAATCAGATTGAAGGATTAAATCAGCTCGAAAAAAAGGAAATATCCTCCACACTTTTTACCCTTAATGAGGCTTATTTTGCCGGCATGCCTGTGATATTTGACGATTCCTTGAATCATGCGATGTCTTTGCTTGATTCCCATGCCAAGGATTTTCGTTATTATCCTTACGTTCAAGAGATGGTGGCTGATTTAAGAGAGGGCAACGATTACCGTTATCTTCAGTTCTAAATCAAAATAGAGCTTTTTATTTGCCAGATACCTCCTTAGGGGATATATTAGCCTTGTAGATTCGATACCCCTAGGGGGTAGATAGGAGGCGATTATGGAAGAAAAAATCACTTGCGCAGCCTGTGAGGCCCGAAAGAAACATAACCCTCGCAATGAGGAAGAGCTCAAAGATTTAAAGACACGGATCAATAAAATCATCGGCCAGTTGAATGGCGTTCAGAAGATGCTCGATGAGAATCGTTATTGCGGAGATGTCTTAACTCAAATCGCCGCCACAGAAAGCGCGCTTCAAGCGGTAGGGTACATCGTCTTAAAATCCCATATGGAAAGTTGTCTGATTGACGACATTAAGGAAGGGAAGAATGCCAGCGTAGATGAAGTTTTTGATTTGATGAAAAAACTCAAATAAGAGAGATTTGTCATGGTAATCAATGAAAAATATGAAATTCAGGGCATGACTTGCGCCTCTTGCTCAGCCCACGTCACCAAGGCGGTAGAGGGGGTAGAAGGGGTTAAAGAGGTCACGGTTAATTTGATCACCAATTCGATGTTGGTAAGTTATGACGCTCCAGCAACGCCCTCTAAAATTTGTGAAGCGGTAGAATCGGCAGGCTATGGAGCAACCCTTTTTGAAACCGACCACAACCCGGGGAAAAATGATGTTTTAGCCTTAGAACGTGAGGCCTTAAAAGACAAAGAAACCCCTCGACTCCTTCGCCGACTTATCGTTTCTCTTGTTCTATTGATCCCTTTGTTCTACTTCGGAATGGGATATATGAATAGAAACTGGGGATGGCCTTTAGGCGTTATGGGAGAAAGCCCCTTCTATTTCGGCTTGACCGAGGGTGTTTTGGCATTGCTGATCATGTTAATCAATCATGATTTCTTTGTCTCCGGATTCAAATCTCTTCTCCATGGCGCCCCTAATATGGACACCTTGGTCGCTTTAGGCTCTGGCGTGGCTTTTATCTATTCGCTTGCCGTGATGTTCATGATGTCTTCTTATGTCACCAGCTCAGGAACTGATTGGGACAAAATCATGCATGCCTCGATGACCTTAGCTTTTGAGACGGCCGGCATGGTCCCGACATTGATCACCATCGGTAAAACCTTAGAATCCCATTCCAAAGGGAAAACCACCAGCGCGATCAAATCTTTGATGGATCTTGCCCCAAAGACTGCCAACGTGATTCGAAATGGAGAAGTGGTTAGCATTCCTGCCAATGAAGTCATGAAAAACGAAATCTTCCTGGTTCGCCCAGGAGAATCCTTTCCTGTCGACGGCGTGGTTTTAGAAGGAGAATCTTCTGTCAACGAAGCCGCCCTAACCGGAGAATCGATGCCTGTCGATAAAAGCAAAGGCTCCCTCGTTTCAGCAGCTACGATCAATCAAAATGGCTCCCTGACATGCCAAGCTACCCATGTTGGCGAGGAAACCACGCTTCATAAAATCATTGAGATGGTTCAAACCGCCGCTGGAACAAAAACGAAAGTCTCCGCTCTGGCAGATAAAATTTCTGGGATTTTTGTCCCCACCATCTTAGCCATTTCCGTGATTGTTTTCGTCTGTTGGCTAATTTTTGGGCAGGGCGTGGTATCGAATTTGGAAAACGAGACTTTAATCAGCTATTCTCTCAATCGAGCCATCTCCGTTTTAGTCATCGCCTGTCCCTGCGCCTTAGGATTGGCCACCCCTGTCGCGATTATGGTCGGCAATGGCAAGGGGGCGAAAAACGGAATTCTTTTCAAAAATGCTTCTGCTTTAGAAGAAACCGGAAAGGTTGATTTTATCGTCTTAGATAAAACAGGGACAATTACCGAAGGGAAGCCGGTTGTCACGGATGTTTGCCCTTCGGAAGGAACAAATGAGGATCGTCTTTTAGAAATTGCCGCCAGTTTAGAAGAAAAATCCGAACACCCGTTAGCAAAGGCCATTCAAGCGAAAGCCCGGGAAAGAAATATCGCTTTGCTTGAAACGACCTCTTTTCAAGCTTTGCCTGGATATGGCGCCAAGGCTATGTTGGAAGGCAAAGAAGTCCTTGCAGGGAATATGGCGTTATTCCGGGAAAAAAGGATTTTGGACAAGAAGTTAGAGGCAATCGCGTCATCCTATTCCACGAAAGGGAAGACTCCTTTGTTTTTCGCTTATGATGGCAGGGCTTTAGGTATCATCGCCGTGGCCGATGTGATAAAGGAAGATAGTCGCGAAGCCATCGAAGAATTCCAAAAAATGAACATCGTCCCGATTATGTTGACTGGAGATAATACAAAAACTGCCAAAGCTATCGCCTCTGATCTTCGTCTTTCCCATTTTGTTTCGGACGTTCTTCCGGATGGCAAACTGACCGTGATTCGGGAACTCCAAAAATATGGGAAAGTCGCTATGATTGGCGATGGCATCAACGACGCCCCCGCCCTCACCCAAGCAGATATTGGCATCGCGATTGGGGCAGGAGCAGATGTGGCCATCGACTCTGCCGACATCGTTTTGATGAAGTCCTCATTGAAAGATGCCGCTGCCGCCATTCGACTATCTCGCCACACTTTGACGAACATCAAAGAAAATTTGTTTTGGGCTTTCTTTTATAACCTCGTCATGATCCCCATCGCCGCCGGGGCTCTCACCGGAGTAGGGTTATTGCAACTAAAACCGTGGTATGGGGCTGCCGCCATGGCGTTATCTTCCGTCACGGTATGCTTAAATGCGTTACGAATCAATCTCTTCCCGCTTTATGATAGCAACCGAGCCAAACGTCATAAGAAAACGAAAATGTCAGAGGAAGCTTTGTTCGCCTTAGGAACTTGCCCACTTCCAGAAAAAGAATCTCAATCCATCGCTAAAATAAATAAAGGAGGAAAAACGATGAAAAAGGAACTACGTATCGAAGGGATGATGTGTGAGCATTGCAAGATGCACGTCACCAACGCTCTTAAAGGAGTTGAAGGAGTCACGGTTTTAGAGGTCTCTTTAGAAAAGAAAAACGCCCTTGTTGAAACAGAGGCGTCCGTAAGTGATGAGGCCTTGAAAGAAGCGGTGAAAAACGCCGGTTACGAAGTCACATCGATTCAATAAACAAGCCAATCAGAGAGCCCTTCGGGGCTTTTTGTTTTTGGAATTAGCCGTGTTTTGCAAGCAACAACACGCCGTCGACAAATAAAGCGACGCCACAAAGGATAGAAAGAATTTGCATCACACTTTTCGCCCAAGCGAAATGAATCCCAAAGGATAAGAAGACGATGGCAATCCCAATGACTAAACCAATGATGTTAACGAGAATCCAGCCAGCATGGCGGATTAATCCAAGAATTCCTAGGGTGAGTAAAGAGACTCCCAAGGCAAGGAAAGCGATCCAAACCAAAGTCCAGGCGAAAATGACAATCAATAACCCAACGGCCAGACAGATAGCCCCCATCGGGAAGACGTGAGAGACAAAACAGACGATGCCAAAGGCAATCAAAAATACCCCGATAATGGTGACAATGACTTCAAAGGCGTTGGTGAGAAAACCTGTCCCTCCGATTGCCAAGGCAATGCCTATTAGCATCATGGTGATTGCCAAAATAGCAGTTTGCGTTTTCGTATTCATCATTTCTCTTCCTAAGAAAAATGTATAAAGAAAAGGCAAAAAAGAAAACACGACTCCGCTAAGACTTCTAAGAAGAAAGGTTGACGAATATAGATTACAATAATCATATGATTATTAATGTTGGCCAAAGAACGGATATTCCCGCATTCTACAGCGATTGGTTTTATCGAAGGATCAAAGAAGGATTTGTTCAAGTCCGAAACCCATTTTATCCCAAACTCGTGACGGAATATCGTCTCGATCCTGAAGTGGTGGATATTCTATCTTTTTGTACCAAAAATCCAGCGCCGATGTTGTCTCGCCTCGACGAATTAAAACAATTCCGTCAATGGTGGTATGTTTCTATCACTCCCTATGGGAAAGATTTAGAAGCAGGCGTGCCTGATAAACGACAAGTCATCGAATCTTTCAAAAAACTTTCGGACAAGATTGGCAGCGACCACATCGGATGGCGTTATGACCCGATCCTTATTCATGGCAAATACACGGTCTCTTATCATATTCGGGCATTCGAGAAGATGTGTTCTTTGCTAGAAGGCTACACCCACCTTTGTGTTTTTTCTTTCCTCGATCTTTATCCAAAGACAAAAAAGAATATGCCTGGGGCTAGAAAAGTCACACGAGAAGAACAAGAAGAAATCGCTAAGGCCTTCTTTGCGATATCCTCTCAACACAACATCGTTTTAAATGGATGCCACGAAGATCGTTTTTTAGAAAATTATGGAATCCAGATGGGAGGATGTCTGACGAAAGAGATTTTCGAAAAACAATTACACGTCCGCCTTGAAACGCCAAAAGGATATGTTCCTCCGCGAGAAGGATGTGCTTGTTTGCTGAGCAACGATATTGGAGCTTATCAATCTTGTCTCCATCGTTGTCTTTATTGCTATGCCACCTATGACCATGACAAAGCGATAAGCAACTATCGTCTTCATGATCCCTATTCCCCAATGCTCATCGGGCATTTAGAAGAAGGGGACCTTTTACGGAAAGCCAGTCAAGAATCTTATTTCGCCTCCCAGCTTTCTCTTTTTTGATTTTTTCCGTTAGCGAGGGGGAAGTTGTTTTTTCTTTTCCTTCATTGAAATTTCTGAATCAATTCCCTAAACTTTAGGTAATAGTTGCATGGAGGAATTTTAATGAAAACGGCAGCAAGAATTATGTATACGATTGGGTTGATCTTCTCTTGGATCGCCTTGATTTTACTCGGCGTTAGCGTCGTTCTCTCGGGCTTGCTGGTTGGCGGGGTCGTCCAAGCGCAAGAAGAATTGCCTTATCCCCCGACGACTTTGTTGGTGATTAGCATCGTCTTCCTAGTGATCTATATCTTGGTTATCGTTTTAGGAACCAGAGCAAGAAGAGCCATCGGCAACAATCAAGTCAACATTGCCCCTCACATTCTTTGCCTCGTGATGGGTGCCGTCTCTGGAGATCTCTTCTATTTCTTAGGCGGTATCTTCGGATTGGTCGCTGAATCCTACGGAAAACATTAAGCCAATGATTTTAGAAGCCTTCGTCGATGACGATGGCTTTTTTTCTTTGCTTGTGATTACCTATTTGACAAGCAAACCGTTTATAATAATTTGGATGTTAAAACGACTGATCATCAACAATCTTGCCATCTTTGAGAATATTGACGTCTCTTTTCAAACCGGCTTTACCGTCTTAACCGGAGAAACGGGCGCGGGAAAATCGTTGATGATCGATTCTCTGTCGCTGTTGCTTGCCTCTAGAGCCTCTTCAGAACTGATCCGTTCCGGTGAAGATAAAGCCACCGTGAAAGGATATTTTGAAACCCACCGCCCTGAAGTAGAGGCTTATCTAACAAGAATCAACGTCCCTTGGATGGAAGGGGAGATTGTTATCGAAAGAACCATTGGCAAATCGAAGAATGTCATTAAAGTGAACGGCGTGACAATTTCGCTCTCTGATTTAAGTCAGATTTCGAAATATTTGGCCGATATTCACAGCCAATTTGATTTCGCTAAGATTCTGAATCCTGAGAATTATCTCGAAATCATTGATGGTTTTTCTTATGAGATGAGCAACAAATTCAAAGCGGAATATTGTTCTCTTTTAAGCGACTACAAAACAAAGAAAGCCGAATATCAGGATCTCCTTGAACGCAAAGCAAAACTAGATGAAGCCAGAGACTTCTATGAATATCAATACAAAGAATTAAAAGCCGCGGAACTTCAAGAAGGGGAAGAGGAAGAGATTGAATCTGAGATTTCATTGCTTAAGAATTACGACAAGATTTATTCCTTATCCCAGGAAGCGGACGAAATCATCCATGGCGATTTCATGGATCAGCTTTATCAACTCAATCAAAATCTGGAAAAACTTTCTTCTTATCAAAAACAATACCAGGAGATTCATGACAAACTTGACGACCGTTATTATGAAATCGATGATTTGCTAGCCACCTTAAAACAAGAATTCAGAAATCTCGATTATGATCCGAATCGTCTCAATGAATTAGAACAACGAGATTCCGACCTTAAAGGGCTAATCCGTAAATACAAGAAGGACATCCCTCAATTAATCGCCTATCGCGATGAATTAGAAGAGATGATAGGGGACAACTCCAATTTCCAAGAAAGCATCGAGGAAAAGAAACGCGCTTCCGAAGAAGCATTCCAAAAGGTTTATCAAAAAGCCGAGGAACTCACTTTGCTTCGTAAGCGAACTGCCAAATCCATTGAAAAAGAATTGGAACGTTCTTTAGAAGAACTTCTCCTCAAAGCCAAATTTGAAATTGTCTTCTCCGCCCCAAAGCAAGAGGAATCCGCCTTAAAAGAAAATGGCATCGATGAAGTGGATTTCTTGATCGAGACCAACCTTGGCGAAGGATTAAAGCCCCTTTCCAAAGTCATCTCTGGCGGTGAGGCTTCTCGTATCATGCTGGCCTTTAAAGCGTTATTTATCAAAGCGAATAAGATCCCAACGGTGATTTTCGATGAAATCGACACGGGTCTTTCTGGAGAATCTGCCCAGGCAGTGGCTAAGAAAATCCATGATATTTCCCTTTCCACCCAAGTGATTTCCATTACCCATATGCCTCAAGTGGCAGCCTTATCCGACCACCATGTCTTGATTTCCAAAGAAGTCAAAGGCGGCAGGACTTATTCTCATGTCATTGAATTGTCCTTAGAAGAGAAAATCCGCCAAATCGCCTATTTGATTTCTGGTGGCAAGGTGACAGAAAAACAAATCGAATATGCCAAAGAAATGGTGTTGGATCACCATGGCTAAAACAAAATCGAGGAAGACCCTCGATTTTTTATT
>CADBIO010000020.1 GCA_902794835.1 uncultured Erysipelotrichaceae bacterium | reverse complement strand
GGTGCCAAGTATTTCCCAGAATTTAAGAAATTCAAAGAGAATGAATCATCGATGACAAAGGAAGATTTTCCATAGGCATCGGAATAAGAGGAATTCTGAGTAAAGATCGCGCCAACGGGATAATAAGAAGCCCCGTAGGTGGTTGTTAAAGTGTTATCGCGAAGAGTCTTATAAGAATTATAGAATTGAGCACTTCTTCCATCGCCAGAATCCACGATGGTTCCAATGGAGGTAATTCCAGCGTTACTAAAGACCTTATCATCCGTATAAAGACCTAAATGGTCTTCATGAGAATGGGTGCCGATAAACATATCAAGAACATGATCGGTGCAATAAGTCTTAAGAATATTGGAAATCGAGGTTCGGTTATTGCTTTGGCCACCATCGACCAAACATTCCCAATCACCATATTTCAATAAGAAACCATCACCATATTGAGCTCCGAACATCTCAGAGAAATACATCATGAATTCTTTGTTAGGATCAATGCTGGAAGAGCTACTTTGCGAGCTTTCTGATGATTCTTGCGAACTTGTGGTTTGGCTAGAACTAGACGATTCTTCTGAAGAGTTTGAATCTGAGGAACCTGGTGTTAATTTAAATGTCACGTTAGAAACGGAGAGAGTTGCCGCCGATGTCGCTTTGGTATTCTCAATCGTAAAGGTTAAAGACGTCACAGGACCAGAGGTTGGTGATACTAAAGTATATGCCTGAAGGGTGCCAGAGATTGGCGCTTGACTTTCATCGATAGTCAACGTTTCCCCGCTTGTCACCATAAGTTTGAAAGGAGCGCAAACGCCAGAAGCGGCGGTAGACCAGGCAGCACAAGTGACGGACATCTGGGCGATGTTAACAGGCTCATTGAAGGTGACAACATAATGCAAAGCACCGGTCTCTTTATCTTTTCCTAGTTTTGGCATATAGCGAGTGCTAACGCTCGAAGGCAAATAAACAGGGCCTGTCGCGGTGATGGAGACAGAGGCAATATCTCCTGAAGTCGTAAAACGGCCGGAAAGGTCCGTGACTTTGTAGTTGCCCCCTGTAATTCTTGTATCGCCAAAATAAATGCTGGCGCAAGAATAAGATGGATTTTCTGCGGCGAAAAGATGGATTGATCCTTTATTGATTCCGAAAGCAACCAAAGATGTCAAAGAAAAGACACCAGCAACGGCCAAAACGAACAGGCGATAGTTTTTCCGGTTCTTCATCATGCGCTTTTCATCATACCTTTAGCTATAGCTAATTACAATTATTAGCGTTCTCTCGTTTTTCTTTTCCGCCTGACTTGAAGAGATGCTTTTTTCCTCTATAATGAAATTGCTAGGTAACTAGCTACCAGAAGGATAATATTGTTCCCCTACAGCATTACTTAGGTATCCTGACTGGAGACGTCTGTGTTGAAAGCCCACCTAATGGAATGGGAATCCTAATGACCGACCAAGGAGACCACCTCTTGATTAAGAGGAAACGAATCAACTCCTTCTGGGACAAAATTGAAAAAAGGGCTGACGCGTGCCAGTCCTTTTTCTCTAATCTTTCAAATTGGCTAACATCAATTTCAAGCGATTTTCTTGATTGACTTGGGTCGAAGACGCATCGAAATCCAAGGGAACGATATTCTCTTCTGGATATCTCTCTTTCACCGGACGGATCATCCCTTTGCCAACGATGTGGTTGGGGAGGCAGCCAAACGGCTGGACGACCACGATGTTCTTTACTTTATCGCCTTTGGCAAAAGAAACCATTTCCGCGGGAATCAACCAGCCTTCGCCCATCTTGACTCCCGTAGAAATCACTTCAGGGGCATTTTCAACGATTTCCGCAAAATCCTCGAATGGCTCGAATCGAGTCCCTTCTAACGCCTTCGCGGCAATTCGCGTCTCTTTCAAAGCGATTTTATAGGCTTTTTTATATAGGCCATTCAATAAACGGTTCATCCCATAAAGAGTATGATCGTTAATCAAGTTGTAGATGCAATAAAGGACGAATTCGCTAAGGGAGGGCTCCACCACTTCGGTGTTTTGGGAAATCAAGAAATCTTTGAGGTGGTTGTTCGCATAAGGCGAGTATTTGACAAAAATCTCTCCGACGATCCCAACACGTGGCTTTCTTTTTTCCGGTGGTTCTAATGGTTTGAATTGTGAAAGAAGGTAACGATAGTTTTTCTTTCGTTGATAAAAAGCTTGGTGACCGATCTGGCGATGGAGATATTCTAAGCAACAATTCAACGTCTCGTTCACTTTTTCCTCTCCATAATAGGGACGCGATTGATTCACCAGATTCATTAAGAAATCCCCATAGACGACACAATGGAGAAATTCTAACGAACGTCTTAAGGTCAATGGCAAAGAGCGTTCTTTTTCTAAGCCTGAGAAATTCAAAGAAAGAACGGGGACGGTCGGGAATTCTTTTTCGAAAGCCTTGCGGAACAAGGAAATATAATTCGAGGCGCGGCATCCTCCCCCCGTCTGGGACATAATGACGGCAGTTTTATTTAAATCGTATTGGCCGGTTTTTAAAGCATCCACAAAAGCGCCACAGGTGATCAATGCCGGATAGCAAGCATCGTTATGGATCGAAGCTAACCCCTCTTCTTTCGCCGCAGGACCTTGGGGGGTGACAATGACCATATGCATGCCATCTTTTTCCAGACAATGTGTGAGCAAGTCAAAATGAATCGGACACATGTCCGGCACCAAAATGGTGTAATGTTCTTTCTCGAATTTTTTAAATAATTTCTTACGTTCGTTAGACATGTTTCTTTTCCTCGACGGCGGCCAAAAGGCTTCTTAGACGGATGCGGACTGCGCCTAAATTGTTAATCTCGTCGATCTTAATGCCAGTATAGAGTTTATGTTGTGATTCTAAAATTCTTCGAACCTCATCACTGGTGACGGCATCGACCCCACAGCCGAAGGAAATCAGCTGCACGAGTTCCATATCTTCGTGTTTGGCGACATAGTTCGCCGCATCATAAAGTCTAGCATGAAACGTCCATTGGTTAAGGACGTGTACCTTAGATTGGGATTGTTCAGAATAATCCAAAGCATCTTCTGAAACAACGGCAACGCCCAAAGAATCCAACAATCGTTCAATTCCGTGGCTGACTTCTGGATCAACATGATAAGGACGTCCCGCCAAAACAACGGTAATCATTTTCTTTTCTCTTGCTTCGGCGATGATTTGTTTGGCTTTTTGTTTCAAATCTGTGCGATACTTAAGCTCGGCTTGATAAGCAAATTCAAACGCGGTTTTGACTTCTTTTTTCTTCACGCCATAGGAAGAGAGGCAACCTGTCAATGTGGCGATGGCTTTCTTTGGCGCGCTTAAATCGACAAAAGGGTCAAGGAAGGTAGCCGTTGGGAAACGTTCGTCGTTCTTTTTAATCAATTCTCCATAATAAGCGACAACCGGGCAATTGAAATGGTTGTCTCCGCGCTTCTCGTTCACGTTATAGGATTCTGATGGATAGAAGATGAAAGTTGGATTCTGTTGAAGCAAATAATCCACGTGCCCATGCATCAATTTTGCTGGGTAGCAAGCCGTATCGGAAGGGATGGTCTTTTGTCCTTCACGATACATCTTTCTTGTGGAAAATGGCGAGACGAGGGTATCAAAACCAAGATGTTTGAAGAAAGCGTCCCAGAAAGGAAGTTGTTCCCACATCACCAAGGACATGGGAAGACCGACCACTCCTTTTGGAGAGGCAGGAGAAGGAAGTAATTCTTTGATTCGGTTTCGTTTATAGACATAAAGATCTAAGGCATCGCTAGAACGTCTTCTCCCTTCCGGCTTGTCACATTTGTTCCCTGACAGGAAAATATGGCCGTTGGGGAATTTCAATAACGTTAAAGGGCACCTAGCACCGCACATATGGCAAGTAGAGTGGGTTGAGGTATAACCGAAATTGTCTAAATCCTTTGGAGAAATCAATCCACGCTCCCCGCCTTTTTCTTTCGCTGTCAAAGCGGCACCAAAGGCTCCCATCAAACCGGCAATCGAAGGACGAATGACTTGGTGACCAATTTCTTGCTCAAAAGAACGAAGCACGGCGTTATTTAGGAAAGTCCCGCCTTGGCAGACGATTTTCTCGCCTAATTCTTTGGCGTCTCTCACGCGAATAACCTTATATAAAGCGTTTTTCACGACGGAGCGGCATAATCCGGCTGCAATATCATCCACAGGCGCCCCCTCTCGTTGGGCTTGTTTGACAGAAGAGTTCATAAAAACCGTGCAACGAGAGCCTAATAAAACAGGGTTTTTGGCAAAATAAGCGGTTTGGGCGAATTCTTCTACCCCATATCCCAGGCTTTGGGCGAAGGTTTGCAAGAAGGAGCCACATCCAGAAGAACAGGCTTCATTGAGCATAATCGAATCAATCGCTCCGTTTTTCACGTTGAAACATTTAATGTCCTGCCCGCCGATATCGATAACGAAATTGACATCTGGCTCATAGAAACGAGCTGCCTTGAAATGTGCCACCGTCTCCACCATGCCATAGTCCACATGCAAGGCGGCGCGGATCAAATCCTCACCATATCCGGTGACGGCACTGCCAACGATGTCTAATTTTGGGTTAGCCAAAGAGTAGATGGTCTTCAATTGCTCCACGATTCGGTCGATTGGCAAACCAAGATTGGATTCATAATGGTCATATAAGATTTCATTATTTTCACTTAACAAAACAATTTTCGTTGTCGTTGATCCAGCGTCGATTCCCAAATAGGCTTTGCCTTCGTAGGTCCTTAAATCTGCCCGTTTGATGTCAAAATCTTGATGCGACGCGAGGAAAGAGTCATATTCTTCTTGATTGTTGAATAAGGGTTTCCCTGTCGTAATGGTGCCTTTCATGTTTGCCTGCTCTAAATGATCGGCAATTTCATCGAGACTGATGGTTTCTTTGAATCCTTCGGCGTAAATGGCCGCTCCTTTGGCAACGAAAGTATCCGAATCCTCTGGGAATATGGCTTCTTCATCCGTCAGTTTAAGACGGTCTTTAAACGCCTTCCCTAGACTATTTAAGAAATGCAAAGGTCCTCCAAGGAAAAGGACGTGTCCTTGGATTCTTCGGCCTTGAGCCAAACCCGCGATGGTTTGATCAGCCACGGCATAGAAAATCGACATCGCCACATCTTCTTTAGAGGCTCCTTGATTCAAAAGAGCCTGAATATCCGATTTGGCAAAAACCCCGCAACGGGATGCGATCGGATATGTCTTTTTGGATTGGGTGGCTAATTCTTCGAGTCCTGGGACGGTGACGTTAAGTAAGGTGGCCATTTGGTCAATAAAAGCCCCTGTGCCTCCCGCACATTGGCCATTCATTCTTTCTTCTAAGCCGCCAGTAATAAAAATGATTTTGGCATCTTCTCCCCCCAATTCAATGGCAGAATCCGTCATGGGGTAAAGACGTTTGATAGCAACATAGGAGCTTTGGACTTCCTGAACAAAAGGAAGGTGACTTCTTTCGCTAAGTCCTAAACCAGCAGACCCCGTGAATGCAAATTTGACCTCTAGATTGCCAAATTTCTCTCTGATTTTCTTCACTTCGGATTCAGAAGTTTCACGAACTTTAGAGAAATGGCGTTTGTAGGAAACATAAAGAACCTCCCCTTTGCTATTGAGAAGAACTGCCTTAACCGTGGTGGAGCCGACATCGATTCCTAATGTGTATTTTTCCTGAGATTCGTTCATAGCCAACATTACGCATTGTAGAGGTTTGCGAGAAGAAAGCAAACCAAAAAGCACTGGGATTTCTTTAAAATAAAGAAAAAGTATCGAAAAGGTCGCCTAATCTTGAAAAAGACAAAAGTCAAATTTCAAAAGCCCAGTTACCGTTTTTAAAGATTTCCACTTCTTTCCCATCCTCGGTTGTGCCGACGATGTTCAAATCTTTGGAACCAATCATGAAATCAACGTGACTTAAGGAATAATTGATCCCCAAGCTGCGGATTTCCTCATCGCTCATCCTTTCAAATCCTGGGACAAGAGAGGTAAATCCTCTTCCTAACGCCAAATGACAGGCAGCATTTTCATCATATAAAGTGTTATAGAATAAAAGACCCGTGTTGTTGATTGGAGAATCATAAGGCACCAAAGCGCATTCTCCTAAATAAGCAGAACCTTCATCAAGGCTCAAAATTGAACGCAGGGCCTCTTCTCCGCTTTCGGCATGGACATCCACGGCTTTTCCCTCGTGGAATTTCACCCAGAAATCAGTGATCAGGACACCATTGTACACCAACGGTTTGGCGGCATAGACAATTCCTTCCGCCTCCCCTTTCTTAGGCGAAGTAAACACTTCCTCGGATGGGATGTTTGGCTGGAAGAAACGGCCGTCTAGGGTTGTTTCGCCGCCGCCAAGGAATTTGACGCCGGGAATTAAGCCGACAGTCAAATCGGTTCCGTTGCTAGAAGTGTAATGAAGTGTCTTAAGGCGCAATTGGTTAAGGTACGTATAGCGTTTTCTCAATTCTTGGTCGTGTTTTTCCCAATTCTTGATACCATTCCCATCGGCAGCCCGAGAGGTGTAAAGAATCGCTTCCCATAGTTTTTCCATCGCTTCTTCAGGTTTTTCCTTAGGGAACACCTTTTGTGCCCATTCGGGGGCGGGGGCTCCGGCGATGCACCAAGCGATGCGATTTTCAGTCATCTCTTTGTATTTTCCATAAATCTTATATTGGGCCTGGCGAATTCTTGCGAATTTGGCAGCATCGACGCCCTTAGAGCCGTCTGGGTCATCGGAATCGATCCAAATCAAGGAAGGAAGTTCCTCTCCCCTCCATTTCCAGAAGGCCAAATCCATAGGGGTCAGTTGAGAAAGTTCTTGTTCTTCTCCGTGTAACAAGGCAATGCGTTGGACTTTTTGGGACGTCCAATTGACATAGACACGTTTCGCGCCGTTTTGATAAGCTTCTTCCACTACCATCGTGACGAAATTTTCTTGATCGACATTCGCGTTGATGACAACCTGGTCTCCTTGTTTTAAAGATATGCCGGATTTAATGATCAATTCAGCGTATTTTCTCAATAATGTTTCTTCCATGTAAAAACTCCTAAATCCTATTCATTCTAAAAGAAAAAGGTTCCCGGAGGAACCGAAATTAAGATTCGTGGTGATGATGATTGCCACAACAATGGTGTTGCTCGTCTTCTTCGTGGCAACAATGATGTTCGTCATTTTCTTCGTGATGGCAACAATGATGTTCCTCGCCTTCCCCATGATGGCAACAATGATGTTCGTCATTATGGTCATGGTGACAGCAACAACCGTCTTCTCCGCAGCAATCTTCTTCGGGTTGGAAAGTGATCTCAACATCAAAATAATTGGCTAATTCATTTAGGCTTGGATATCTGGCTTTGATGGCGATTTTCCCATCCATCACGGTAATTGGCAAGGCAGCTAGCCCTTCTTTTTCTAAGATGGCATTGACTGCTTCGTCCTCAAAATCCCCATCCTCATAAAAATGACGATCAACGGGGTAGCCAGCATCGTATAAGGCAAAAAGAATGTCTTCGATGTCAAAATATTCGGTGTCTTTGTTTCCGTGTCTTCTTAGTTCGTATAGTTGTAATGGTTCCATGGGACTATCTTAGGCAAAGAAAATCATCGTCTCAACCTTTATGCTTAATATTTTTGTTGTCTTAGATAAATTTGAGGGCAAAATTCTCTAAGCGTTTAGTTGTTTAAGGGAGAGAGAATGACTTTTCCTGCTTTTCTTGATGCTTTGACATCGATGATTCTTTGGTTTTCTGAGCCTCGGAAATTAAGAGAGATGTTCTTCAAAGCCAAAACGAATTTCCCATCCACAAGAATATCGATATTATCTAAAATCTCATCGGTAACTTCACAATAACGTTTGCCACCTGGGAAAAGATCAGTGTCATAGGTGAAGCCGGTATACATCCATATGGTTTTGCCCGGAAGTTTCTTGCGGAATTTTCGAATTAGAGGAATCAGCGCTTTCTGATTGGGGATTTCAAATGGTTCGCCACCGAGAATCGTAAGACCGCTGTAATAGGGTTTCTTGCATTCTTCGATGATGCCATCTTCGACGCTTTCGTCATAGATTTGGCCAAAATTAAAATCCCAGGTCTCTGGTTGAAAACAGCCTAAACAAGCGTTGGTGCACCCAGAGACGAATAAAGAGACGCGAATGCCTTCTCCGTTTGCGGAATCGGCTAACATAATCTGACCAAAATGCATCGTTATTTTCCTTTCTTGAGGTTAAGAAAATCCCCCTTGTTGTTTTTATACACCATTGGGGGATTTCGTTACTAGTGGTTTTTCGCGGATTCTTTAATTTCGTCTTCGACGTTATATTCTCCGCAAGAAAGATGAAGGACGCGGTCTTGAATCTCCTGGGTTCTGCCTTGGTTCCAATATTGAGTGCCAATGTAACCGCAGGTGCGTCTTGCGACATGCATCTTAGATTGGTCACGATTCCCACATTTTGGGCATTCCCAGACGAGTTTGCCTGTATTGTCTTTGACGATCTTGATTTCGCCGTCATACCCACAGCAATCGCAAAGGTCGCTCTTGGTGTTAAGTTCGGCATACAAGATGGTCTCGTACATGTGTTTCATGATGGCCAAGACAGCAGGGATGTTGTTTTGGAGATTCGGAACTTCGACATAAGAGACGGCGCCGCCTGGAGAAAGACGCTGGAATTCGGCTTCTTTGGAAAGTTTGTCGAATGCGTTGATATTTTCACGGACGTTGATGTGGTAACTATTCGTGATGTAGTTGTGATCGGTAACACCTTCGATGATGCCGAATCTCTTCTGCAAGCATTTGGCAAATTTGTAGGTGGTTGATTCAAGAGGAGTTCCGTAAACGGAATAATCGATATTCTCCGCCTTCTTCCATTCTTGGCATTTGTCATTGAGAAGTTGCATGATTCTCAAACCGAAACGTTGTCCTTCTTCGGAAGTGTGAGATACGCCTTTCATGTAATAAACCGCCTCTGCTAAGCCAGCGTAGCCAAGGGAGATGGTCGAATATCCACCATAAAGGAGTTTGTCAATGGTCTCGCCTGATTTTAAACGGGCTAAGGCGCCGTCTTGCCAGAGAATTGGGGCGACATCCGATGGAGTGCCAAGTAGACGGTTATGGCGAATTTGCAATGCTCGATGGCAAAGTTCGAGACGAGAGTTCATGATTTGCCAGAATTTCGCTTCGTCTTTGCCAGAAGAGCAGGCTGCGTCAACCAAATTAAGCGTGACGACGCCTTGGTTGAAACGGCCATAATAACGATGTTTCCCAGGAACGTAATCCATCGCCCCGGAAACATTGCCTAGTCCCGCTTCGGTGAAACGATCCGGAGTCAAGAAGGAACGGCAGCCCATGCACGGATAAACGTCATGTTTCAACTCCAACATCTTCTTTTCTGAGATATAGTCAGGGACCATGCGTTTGGCGGTGCATTCAGCAGCCAATTTAGAAAGGTAATAATATTTTCCGCCTTCTTCAATGTTGTTTTCTTGTAAGACATAAATCAGTTTCGGGAAGGCTGGAGTGATATAAGCTCCGGTTCTGTCTTTCACACCGAGAATACGTTGTTTCAGCATCACTTCAGTGATCAAAGCGAGGTCGTCTCTTGTTTGTCCTTCTGGGACTTCGTTGAGATAGAGGAAGACTGTGACAAATGGAGCTTGGCCATTGGTCGATTGAAGGGTGATAAGCTGATATTGAATGGTTTGGCAGCCACCTTCCACTTCTTTACGGACTTCTCTTTCGACAAGTTCAGCAAATTTATCTTCGGTAGTTTCGATGCCAACGGCTTCAAATTCTTTTCTTAACCGTGCGGCGATTCTTTTGCGGGAAAGATCAACAAACGGGGCAAGGTGAGACATGGTGATGGTTTGTCCACCATATTGGCTAGAAGCAACTTGGGCAACAATCTGAGAGGCGACGGTACAAGCCGTGGCGAAAGAGTGAGGGCGATCGATATGGGTACCAGAGATGCAAGTGCCATTTTGTAACATATCCGAAAGGTTGACCAAGCAGCAATTGTGCATATGTTGGGCAAAATAGTCGGCATCATGGAAATGAATCACGCCCTCTTTGTGGGCTTCTACGATATCTTCTGGCAAAAGATATTTGTTGGTGTAATAACGGCTCCATTCCCCAGCCATATAGTCTCTTTGCACAGAAAGGATGGTTGGGTTTTTATTGGAGTTTTCTTGTTTGACTTCTTCGTTATCTCTCTCCACGACCCCTGCAATTTTTTGGTCGATGTCGCTCATCTTCCGATTTTCGGCATGGCGATAACGATAAGTGATATAAAGTCTCGCCACTTTAAATTTGCCGCTCCCCATCAAAGCGTCTTCGACCTTATCCTGGATTTCTTCGACGGAGAGATCACGTCCGGCATTGATGGCGTCTTTTTGAATTCCGTAGGCAATATTAGCAATTTCCTCTGGAGAAAGACGTTCAGCAGCGATGCCTTCGTCTTCATTCGCAGAATTGATGGCATCAACGATTTTTTGGCGATCGAAGGGAACGCGTTCGCCAGAACGTTTCATAACACAAATTTTCAGTTCTTCTGTGGTCATGTTCCCATCAAGGGATTCGTCGTAGAAATTTTTCATAAGCAACACCTCAAGGGGTTCGAAAAGGAAAATTAAGGTTCCTATTTCGTTTTAGCGAAATTCATTTTAGGTCTTAAAGGTGTCTTTTCAAGAAGAATAATAGTATTTGTTATACACTGTCAAAAAAATATGTAAAACATTCGATAAAATCTTATTTTTATTATTGTTGAATTGCTCGTTTTTTTAAATTAGGTATCAAATTTATATGTGCCCAAGTAGGGTTTTGAAAAACGGCGAATCTAAAGATTGACTGATTCAGGAATCCTTCTTTCTTTATACAATGTCTAAATCGCTCTACGGATGCCCCTAATACCCCGAATGAGAAGAGAGGCCATTAGCAACAATTCCAAGGCGACAACTCCCCAAATCGAGTTGACTGCCAAAACAAAGGCAAAGATCTCATTTCCCACCGCCCCAGCCACCTGGGATACAACGGAGACCATTGAGACGACGCCGGCTACAAGGCTTAGTGCAGAACTCACAATATCATAAGGATTGTTCTCTTTTCTGCCCGCAGTCCCCGAAATGATGGCAGCAAGAATTCTCCAAACGGCAAAGAAGCTCAAAAAAGCGATCCCAAACAAAGAATAATTTTCCCGGTTTGCGCCATTTTGCCACAAGACGATGGCCGAAGCTAAATTAAGATTGGCAACGGCGAAGAGAAACGCCGAGGCAAAGATTTCCATCTTGTGTTTCCTTCTCAGTACTTCTTCTGGTGAATAATGACGGCGGTTTTTCGATGAAAGTTTGTTCCAAACAAAGAAAAAGACAGAAGCGATGACAAAGACAAGATGAAACAAAGCCAAAAATCCAGACGGCGGATTTTGAAACATATCTAAGAAAGCAAGCAAAGCCAAGAGAAGGCAAAAAGCCATTGCCACGAAAAAGAAGATGGATTTAGAAATCACAAAACGCCAAAAGCAAAACATGCCTTCCTTAAAGCCGAGGGGTCGTTTTTCTTTGCCAACGACCACAATCGGAGCGGAGAGCAACAGCGTGCCTAAGGTTAAAATGGCATTTAAGGCAAGCAAACCGATAAACAAACCGTCGAAGTGCCGGCCGACTTGGAATTGATCTAAGGCAATGATCAAAGCCCCGTACCCGGCGAATATCACTTCTGTGAAATCCGAAAGGCTGCGAGCAAAAGAAATGGGACTCTTCTCTTTTTGATGGACGAAAAAGAAAGAGAGGGCGCTTCCGAGACGAATCAGGCCGTAAAAGACAAAGACACCAAACATCAACCACGTGGCGTAAGAATCTTTGGGGGTCCAGAAAATCATGAACAAAAGACCAAAATCCAAGGCAAAGACGGTACAAAATAAAGAAAGACCACGTAAAAAGATTCCGTTGTAAGGGCTGGGCTTCCACATCGTGGAGCAAAAAACGGAAACCAGTTTCGTCGCGCCGACAGAAAGACCGAGCAAGAAGAAAGTAAAGAAAAGGTAATTTCCTTTTAAAGCGGGGACCAAAGAAAGCAAGCCAAAAAGTAAAGACAAGGATGCGTCCACCACTTCATAGACGGAGTATTTGTTTTCTCTCACCATGCTCATAGATTAAGTCCAACAAAAGAGAAAATCATCTGTCAATCACCATCGATGGATTGGTTTGTTGCTTCTAACGGCCTAAGAAAAAAGATGAGTGGCTTTTTGTTTTTCTCAACAAAAAAGGCAGGCTTGAAACCTGCCTAAATCATTTTCTCTTACCAGATGCGGACCCGCTTTTCTGGGGCAAGATACATCCCGTCAGTCTCTTTGACACCGAAAGTCTCGTACCATTCCTCAAAATTCCGTGGTTGCATGTTGGCTCTTAATTCTGCCGGGGCGTGAACGTCATTGGTTAAAAGAAGTTGGATATATTGCGGCTGGGCTTTAATACACCAAACTCTGGCCCAGTTTTCGAAATATTCGGCAAAATCGGCGCCTTCGGTCTGATGCATGATGCCAAGCGTGACACCCATGCCTCCGTTATCGGCGATATTTTCGGAAACGATCAATTCCCCATTCACCCTTCCGCCATAGAAGGAAATGCCGTCGAATTCCTCAATCATGCCTTTGGTAAGGGCTTTGAAGGCAGCATAATCTTCTTCGGTCCACCAATTGGCAAGGTTGCCCTTCTCATCGAAGGAAGCGCCATTGTTATCAAATGCGTGAGAGATTTCGTGACCAATGACAGCGCCAATGCCACCGAGGTTACGCGAACGGGATTGATCTAAACCGTAGAATGGCTTTTGGAGAATCGCCGCGGGGAAGGTGATGTCGTTGGCAAATGGGTTATAGCAAGCGTTGACCATGTGTCCTGGCATAGCCCATTCCCCACGATCGACTGGTTTGGTAAGTTTTTCCAACGAATGTTTGATCCGTTGGATGGAAAGTTTATGAAGGGAAGCATATAAAGAATCGTTCTCTTCCACTTTCAATTCTCCATAGAATGGGTCCACTTTGTCTGGATAACCCATTTTAATGGCAATGGTAGAAAGTTTGAGGATAGCTTTTTCTTTGGTCTCTGGCTTTAGAAAGACATTATCAGCCATTCTCGTCTTATAGGCTTCGATGATTTCTTTCACCAACGAAACCACGTCTTTTTTGGCCTCTTCGCCAAAATAAGTACGGCCATAATAAACGCCAACCGGCTCGGCATAATAAGAGCCGATCAATTGGTAAGCTTGCTTTTCTAAGACAGGGTCTTTTTGAATCCCCATAAGAGTCCGGCGATATAGGGTGCTTAAAGAAGAAAGCTCTTCAGAAAGCCAACGAGAGGCACCTAGAAGGGTGTTTACATAAGTCCAATGCAAGAAGAGAGGGAACGTTTCTTCGTTGAAATAATTCGCAAAGCCATTGATTGCCTTTGGGTCATAGACAATGACGCGAGAAGGGGCGGCTTCTCCCCAGATTTCCTTTAATAGGCCTTGAATATCAAATGGGGCGACTTTCTTGGCGACTTCCTTAAGATCCATCGGATTATAATTGGCGACATAATCGGCCCACTCGAGTTGAGATTTGACGTTTTGGGCGACTTTCTTATCAAATGCCAAAGCGTCGGCCAAATATTGTTTTTGTTCCTCTCCGCTTAATGGGGTTTTGGCCAATAAAGCGGAAACCATCTGACTCCAAACTCCAAGTAACGCCTGACCTGTTTGATTGCCTTCATCATAATAAGTCGTATCTGGCAAGATGATGCTTGGCCCGACGAGAATGAGAGAATTTACTTCGGTGTTCTTCATATCTGGCTCAACGCCGAAGTTGAGCGGCAGATCGATGTTTTCGAAGGCCAATTCCTTGGCTTTTTGATTCAAATCGGCAATATCTTTAACGTTTTGGATTTTCTCTAAAAGAGGGAGCAGCGGTTCGATGCCCTCTTTATTTCGGCGTTCGATATCCAACACTTTCTTATAAAGTTTGGTGGCTTCTAAAAGTTCGGGAAGAGGAGCTTCTCTCTCGCCTGAGGCGAAAGCAGCGAAATCTTTGCGCAGCAATTTCTCCACTTCTTCGTTTAATTCGGCAAAACCGCCGGCGGTAGGGCGATCATCTGGGATGATGGCGGTTTTCAGCCATTCTCCATTGACGGCCTGATATAAATCGTCCTGAATTCTGATTTTTTCTGACATAGGCATCTCCTTACAGGAGACATAGTAGCAATTTTTATAATTTTTTCACTAAAATTGATCAAAAAACCATGTGATCCTCATAAAAAGAAAACGCCTCCTATCACTAGGAGGTGCCACT
This sequence comes from uncultured Erysipelotrichaceae bacterium, assembly GCA_902794835.1. Classification (GTDB taxonomy): domain Bacteria; phylum Bacillota_I; class Bacilli_A; order RFN20; family CAG-826; genus UBA4951. The sequence continues at coordinate 8,064 of CADBIO010000020.1, read as the reverse complement.
TTGGCTTTTTGTTTTAACGCCTTGATAAGCTTGAACTGCTGGCGGAAACCGCTTCTTTGAGGTTTACCTCGTCTAAGGATTTCGTCTAGAGACTCTTGAAGAATCAAGATCATGCCCTCGTGACCGTTTCTACCGACGGTTCGTTTGGACAATGGCTTTTGTTTTCTGGTTTACCAGTCAGAAGATTCCATATCTTCTTCTGATCGTCTCGAATTTTTCAATGGAGACGATCTTGTGTTGGATGGAAGTGTCGATCCTCAGGCGCCTTCCTTTCTCGCACATCTCTCTTTCAATAGATGACCGGGAAGAGAGATCTCCTTCCTCTTATCGCTAAGAGGTCATCTAGGGCTCGAATTCTTATGTTGCGAGAACAGAAGATGGTTCGAACCGGAAGCCTTTCCAGCGGTTTACCGCACGCCTGGCTTCTTTCGGCACCCGCCTGTTATGAATTTCAGGTGGTTTTCGGATGGGTCTTTGCGGATCCATTCGGATTTTCCTTTTACGTTTTCAACGGCGGAGGAAACTTGTTGCCGCCTCATCCTAACGATTACGTTAGAACGAATATCGATTCGTTTTTCTTGGTTTAGGAGATGGTTCGAATCGAAGAAATGGGATTTTGCTTACGGAAGGCTCCATTGTCATCGCCTATCAGGTTTCCCTGATTCCTGAAGTTGCCTTCAGAGACCTTTTGTTCTGTGCTTTCTAAGCGCCAGGATCAAGTCATTCCTGCTCTCTAAGGATTTCACCTTAGCGAGTCTCTTTACGTTTCGAAGGCGTTTTCGCCAGCGGGAGCGTATCGATTCCTAGATTTAGGATGTATCCTGCGAAATAGGAGATCGCGTCAAGGCTTGCCCTTGATCTTTGGGAGGTTTTCTGCCGATTAAGGCATTTCTCCTCTCATCTTCTTTTTTCTGGTTTACCAGCGGATGGAGGTGCATCCTGGTCCCACTCTTGCAAGGGGGAACTCGATTTCCTTGAGGTTGTTGTTAACACAACAATTTTTCAGAAATCATTCGCTTCATTTTACGGTTTACCGTGTGAGGAAGCGGAGACACTGAGGCACGTCATTTGAGGATGGCGCCCTGCTTTTGGAAGTTCATCATCGCAGATTCTTCCGATCTCCCTTTTTTGCGTTTACGCTCACCAGGGTTTCTTGGTGGAGGAATCTCTTATCTTACTAAGAGGCCCGTTTCCCTTGTTTCCCCAAGCTTTCTCTTTTGAAGAAAGCTCTTTCGACAAGTTATTCCGTTTTCCGATTCATCAGGAGGGGGAAATTCCCTCGGTTCTTGTTTGATGGTAGTCTAGCAAGAACCTTTGCTCTTAGGCAGAAGCTTTATTGAGCCATTCTCTCTTTCGGGAATGCTACCGCAATCCTTGGAGGCGAGATTTTTCCTCAGCCTATCACCTAATCTCTAAGTGATTTGCCATGCCCATCCTTTGAGGGGAACACAAGGCTCCCTTTCTTGGCTGGGTGAGATAAATTCTACTCTTTTAGAATCGCCTGTCAACATCTTTTTGAAAAAATTTTTAAAAAATGAAAAATAGGCCTAAATGCTGGTTTTTGAAAAAGAAAAGTGCCGTTTTAGGAGGCACTGGAAGAGAGAATTTCTTCACTCGTTGAATTTGAATCCGTGCTGGCCGGAACATAATTCTGATAATACGGGATCAAAAAAACCAAAGAGATGGCCAGAAAGACGGCCCCAACAACAATTAAGAACAAGAAAGGCGTGCGATCTTCTGCCTTCGCTTCCTGATATTCGTAATAGGTTTTCCATTTCACGCGCGTGGGGTCGCGTTTAAATAAGGTGAAGAAACGGTAAAAGCCATAGGCGAAGATTCGGAATGTCCCGGCATTGGCAAGCCAAACCAATCCTCCAAAGCCCATCAAAATGGCGCCAACCGCAAAGAAAGCATCCACCAAATAACGCCAAATCACCGTGATGGATTCGGCGGCGAAAATTCCTCGCCACCAAACAAAGAGAAACACGACGATGGCGCCGGAGACTGTCGTAATCGAATATTGGAGCAGTTTGCTCTTAAGCATGGAGATTATTTCCCGGCGATCTCTTTTTCGTAACGATCGAATTCTTCACTATTGCAAGAAACGAAATGACCTGGGGCGACTTCGCGGAAAGTTGGGCCTTCCTTGGAATAATCGTGATCGATCAAAGGACGATAGACGATGCGTTTGCGCTTTTTTTCATAACGTGGGTCTGGCAATGGGATGGCGGAAAGCAATGATTTAGTGTATGGATGGCACGGATGAGCGAAAAGTTCGTCCGAAGTGGCAAGTTCCACAATATGGCCATAATACATGACGGCAATTCGGTCGGAGAAATATTTGACGACAGAAAGGTCATGGGCGATGAACAATAAAGTCAAATTCATCTGATGACGAAGGTCATTCAAAAGGTTGATGACTTGGGCTTGAATGGAAACGTCCAAGGCAGAAACCGGTTCATCAGCAATAATAAGGTCTGGATTCAAAACGATGGCACGGGCAATGCCAATACGTTGTCTTTGACCTCCGGAGAATTCGTGCGGATAACGGGTGGCGTGCTCAGGGACAAGACCAACCAATTTCAAGACACGATAAACTTCTTCATTAATGAATTTCTTGTCACGGATGCCACGGATGATCAGGCCTTCGGCAATGATGTCATGAACCGTCATACGAGGATCCAAAGAAGCGATTGGGTCTTGGAAAATCATCTGGATTTTGTTCATGATTCGGTCGTGTTTAGCGAGACGTACCTCTTCTTTGTACTGTTTGGTAAGTTTCGCCTTTTCTTCATCAGAACGTTCTTTTTCTAACAAAGGCTCATATTTGGCGCGGACTTTTTCGACTTCGTGTCTGGTGAAATCTTTATTGCCGTACTTATGGTCGTGTTTGGCGGATTTGATTTCCTTCGTTTTTTCCGCCACAAGAGCATTCAGCTTTTCAGAAACGGCATCCAGTTTTTCTTTTTTCTCAATTTTTAACATCTCAAGCTGGGCTGGATTGTCTTTTGCCTTCGCTTCTTTTTCCTGATATTCGGCATGGATAGCGGCAACTTCCGCCTTGGCGTCGGCTTTGGCCTTTTTCACGTCGGCTTTGTAATTTTGCCATCCTGCGGCAATACGGGTGCCATCGAAATAAACACTGCCGCCAGTGATGTCATAGAGGCGGATGATAGAACGTCCTGTCGTGGACTTTCCACACCCCGATTCTCCAACCAGACCAAAGACTTCTCCACGATAAATGTCAAAGCTGATGTCATCGACGGCTTTTGTTGGGCCGAAATATTGTCTTAGATGTTGAACGCTCAAAAGAGGGGCCTGTTGTGTTTTGTTTTCACTCATTGGTCTTTTCCTCCTTTATTTTTCATGTTCTTTTTGGCACTGGGCTTCTTAGAAAGGGCCGTTTTCTTTGCCGGGGATTGTTCAAGGGTTGCCTTTTCTTCCTCTTTTGGCTCGGATGGTTTCTCCGGTGGCTCAAAATAGACCGGTTTCTGGCCTTCTTCTTTCTCTTTTTCTCTCATGCGGGCGATACGATCGGTAATTGTTTTTGGGGTCGGGATTTTTGGGGCGTTAGGGTGAAGCAACCAAGTGGCCGCATAATGCGTGTCACTGACTTTAAAGAACGGAGGCTGTTGTTCGTAATCGATTTGCATCGCATATTTGTTACGGTCAGCAAAGGCATCGCCGACAGGTGGGTAAATCATATTCGGCGGGGTGCCTGGGATGGCTTCTAGTTTTTCTTTGGTATCCAAATCTGGCATGGAACTAAGCAAAGCCCATGTGTAAGGGTGACGTGGGTCATAGAAAATATCATCCGCGGTTCCATATTCAACGATTTTGCCAGCATACATGACCGCGATACGATCAGCCATATTGGCAACGACGCCAAGGTTGTGGGTGATGAAGATAATGGAAAGGTTTCTTTCTTGTTTGATTTTGTTGATCAATTCGAGGATCTGGGCCTGGATGGTGACGTCTAAGGCAGTCGTGGGTTCATCGCAGATCAAAATCTCTGGGTTGGCGGAAAGGGCGATAGCAATAACGACACGTTGTCTCATACCTCCAGAGAATTCAAATGGGTATTGACGATAACGCATCCGTGGCTCAGGTATGCCGACTTCTTCAAGAAGTTTGATGGCACGGGCCTTGGCAATTCCTTTCGTGACGTGATAAGTGAGGGTCGATGCTTGTTCTTTAAAGAAATCAACGGTCTCTCTCATTTCACGTTTTGGATCAAAGACAGTACGGTCGTGACGGAAATCTTTTTCATAACGTTCTAACAAAGAATCGATGATTTGCAAGGCGTTACGTTTGCAAAGATCTAAATCAATGATATAAGGGGGGACGACTTGCCAGGTTGGGTTTTTGCCACGGGCCACTTGGGCATCCCATCTGGCTTTCTTACGATCGTATTTTCTTTGGTTCTTTGGGTTCTTCTTTAACCCGGTGAAATAACGGGCGAATTCATGTTTTAAAGAAACACCTAAAGAGAATTCGATGGAGTGCTTACGAAGATGGATCGGGTCGACAGCGGCACGAACTTCAGCGGCAACAGTTTTGACACGAGAATAAATATCTTTTTTCTCAAAATGGTCTTGAGATTCGATGTAGGAACGGAGTTTTTCGACTTCCGCCAAGGTATGTTCTTTCTTTCCTTTGATGGATTTGTTATGGGAGTAGACGATGGCGTTAATTCCTAATTCAAAGAAACGATTCATGAAATTATCGTCGAGATATTTGAGTGTCATCTCATCTAAATCGGTGACTTTTTCTTTCGTGTAATCGAAATCTGGGTTGCGGTAGAGATAATAACCGAGCCGGAACCAGTTTGGGGCTGGTTTGGCAATGGCTTCTTGAAGGCTCAAGTCGACATTGTTTAAGACACGGATGACCTCTTCTGGGTTGATTCTCTTTTTCGGGAGCTTGCTTAATTCCCGAATTTTATTGAACTGAGATTGATATTTCTCATCGTCAATAACGACATAAGGGTGCAACGTTTTTGGGAAAAGCTTAAGGAATTTCCTTAGACTCATCACGATGTCGACTTTTTGCTTTTTGCTTAATAAGAAGGAGGTATCCCCCACTTCTTCTTGCAATTCAACGGCAGCTGCTTGGGCATCGTCATATGCTTTTTCAAGATGTGTGGCTTCCATGCAGAAAGAATTGAAGATTTTGCAAGCTTCATCATTCTCTTCGATGGATTCAGGCATTGCTTCATTCATCGCCTGATTCATGAGTTTCAACATGGTATTGAATTCATTGCGAGCGTCACGTTGTTTGGCTTTGCCATTTAAAATCATGGCTTCGGTCAATTGTTTGCCAACACGCATGATTGGATTCAAAGACGAAAGAGGATCCTGGAAGATCATCGAAATTTTGTTTCCACGGATTTTATGGAAATGTTCTTCGTCAATCTTCAAAAGATCGTTCCCGTCATAAAGGATTTCGCCACCTTCGACGATGGAATTGCCAGCCAAGATACCGATAATGGCTTTGGACGTGACGGATTTTCCAGAACCGGATTCACCGACGATAGCAAGGGTTTCCCCTTTATTCAAATCGAAAGTGACATTACGAACTGCTTTTAAGATCCCTCCTTGAGTGCGGAAGGCAACTTGAAGGTTTTTGACTTGTAAGATTTTCTTGGCCATGGGTTAGTCCTCCGTTCCTCTCAAAGATGGGTTAAATGCGTCACGCAAACCGTTGCCGACCAAATTGAAGGACAACATCAATAAGGAGATAAATAGCGATGGCGTGAGCAAAGTGTGTGGATAGGAAGCAAGATATGGTTGACCGGCGGCAAGCAAAGTACCGACGGAGGTCATATTTCCTCCTGCTCCGAGGTTGATGATGCCCAAATAACTTAAGGAAGTCTCTGAGAAAATCATCGATGGGATAATCAAAACGCAACTGGTGATGATAGTTCCTAAAGAGTTCGGGAAAATATGTTTGAACATAATGCGTTTATCACTGGCACCTAACGTTCGTGCCGCCAAAACATATTCTTGGTTCTTAAATCGATAGAATTGCATACGCACGGTACCTGCCATGCCAATCCATCCTGTTGCAAAGAAAGAAATAAATAATAGCAAGGCGTGGTTGTTTCCCGTTGAGAAATGGTATTTCAGCAAGGTAATGACAATCATAAACGGAACGGCCGATAGAATATCTGTGATACGTTCCATGATTAAGTCGGTTCTACCGCCATAATAACCAGCAATGGCACCCCAAACGGCGCCGACGGCCAAATTAACCACAGCGACGAGAAGAGCAAAGACAAAAGAGAATCTTGCACCAGACGCAAGACAGGTAAATAGATCCTGCCCACTATTGGTGGTGCCAAAAAGGAAATAAGGCTCACCGATGCCATCTTTTAAGACATAGGCGTGTCGATAGACATAATATTCGTGATAATTCACACGGATTTCATAAGCTCCACCCTGCACAGGACGAGCATAGGAATAAAGCGCAGTTTCCCCTTCCATACGGACCTTGGAGGTGTAATTGTCTGCATAGAATCCGACAGGGGCGTAGATGTTTTGATAAGAAACCGTGCCATCAGCATTGATGACATAATTGGAAGGAACGGCTTTCCCTTGATCTAGCTTGGTCGTGTACCAATAATTGGCGTCACTTCTAAAGGCAGGGGCTGTTGGACGTAAGCTCAATTGGGTGATTGGGTAGATGACTTCACGTCCCGTTTCGTCTTGATATTGTTGAATCTTGGCATAATCTTCTGCCGAAACGGAAGAAAGGAAGATACAACCATTCATTTCATAAGAATCAAGGCGGAAAGTGTACATCTGGGAGGTTGAACTTTCTCCAGTCGAAGTCGTCGAGACGGTGTAATATTGGTTTTTAACGGCGTTATGGCCGGTTTCCAAGCCCATGCCATAGTAATAAACGAAAGAGGCTTCGTTTAGGGTCTTTTTGCTGCAACCATCAAGGAAATTTGCATTCTCAAAACCATACCACTTGGGCAAGGTCAAAGCATAATAAGTGTCGGTATAAGAGACCGAATATTGGGATACCATCGGCGCGATAATGGCATACAAAACAAGGATGCCGATGACAATGGCGGCAACGATAGCGCCTTTGTTACGAGCAAAACGATTAAAAGCATCGTGGAAATAACCAATTGGCTTGGTGGCCAATTCTTTATCGTGAAGCGGACGATTCTCATTGACAAGTGCAAATTTCTCTTGAGGAATATTTGGGATCATTTCTTCTGCCATATTATCTCGCCCCCATTCTGATGCGTGGGTCGATGATGCCATAAGACAAATCAACCACGATGCCAGCGACTAAGCTGATCAAGATGTAGAAACCGGATAAGAACATGAAAGCGTCATAGTCTTGGGAATTGATGGCCGCTAAATACATGCCACCGACACCTGGGACGCCAAAGATGCTTTCAATGATTAAGGAGCCGGACATAACGGAAATGAATTCCGCGACAATGGATGGGAAAATCGGAACCATCGCATTACGCAAAGCGTGACGGACGGTAGCTTGGGCTTTGGTTAAACCTTTGGTTCTGGCTAGCAAGAGATAATCGCTGGTCAAAACTTCAGTCAATTCAGCACGAGTGTAACGGGCATAACCAGCAATCGAACCGAAAGAAAGCGATAAAACCGCAGGAATCATCGAGCGAAACATCGTTGGGGAAAAATAGTTGGTGCCAGCATTCATGGTGATTGGGAACCAACCTGCTTTAAAGCAAAGCAAATATTGGACCAAGAAGGCATAGACGAAGGAAGGGACCGAGATGAAAATCATAACGCCGGTCGAAATCACTTGGTCTTGCCATTTGTTTTTCTTCAAAGCGGCTAAGATGCCTAAGGCAATGCCGACAGGAACGGCAAAAAGAGTGCTGTAGATATTCAGCAAGATCGTTGGTGGAAGTTTCGTGACGAACACTTCTGCCACAGGCTTGTTACGATAGGCTGCTAAGTTGACACAGACTCCGAAATCTCCTTTGGTAAAAATACGAACAACATAATTCCAAAGCTGAACTGGAATTGGGTCGTAATATCCTCTGGCTTCATATTGAAGCCGAATTAA
>CADBIO010000019.1 GCA_902794835.1 uncultured Erysipelotrichaceae bacterium | reverse complement strand
GATGTGATTCTAAAAAGAGTTTTGGGTTTTTATTTGCCAGTGTTCTATTTTCCAAATCATCCAAGGAAACAACGGCCATTTCTTTTCCGAAGACTTTACAAGCAGTTGTTGTCTTTCCGACTTGTCTAGCACCATAAATAGTGATGACAGCATATTCATTTTTTATCTCATTGAATTTTTTTTCTATTGTTCTAGTAAACTCCATATGGTTAAACCTCGATCATACAATACACCATTATTTCGACCAAAACAACATTGGAGTGCTATTTTAGTCGAATAAGTATGCTTATCGGCAATAAATGCAATAGTTTATTGTTCTTATCTATTTTTTGCCGTTAGTGTGTGTACGGACAATTGGGCTTCACCATCCGTATGTGTATCGACAATGGAAGACATCAACTGTTATTAAACGCCCGTTTCTAAAGTGGAGACAGGCTTTTTTAAGTCAGTTCTTGTGTTGAAATATTTATGCCTCAAGCATATTGATAGGAACGATGTAAATGCCGTCAATTATTCAAGCATCACCGCTTGCAGTGACAATCATTTAAAACGTCGGAAGATGCTGCTCGTTTTCCTCGATTCTATCTTCAATTGATTTGAGCATTTATTATTTCTTCTTGTATTCTTCTAGTAAAAAGGATACGGGGCCGCTGGACCAGCCATGGCAAAGGGAATGTCTGAATCCGACATAGCAATATCCGCCAAAATCACCATGGAGATCTTTCTCTCCTTTTTTTGGCAATTCATCGATTCTCGAAGAGCCTTCTAGCCAATCGACATTGAAATCTTCCCAAAATGACGTAGCTCCACGAGAAAGCATCCCGCCATAATATTCTTTTAATAACGCAATCGCCTCATTCAAATTTTGTTGGGCGACGGCTTTTAAAAGATAATAAGACATGAATGTCGACATGCCTCTGGCACCATCTTTAATCAGGATTTTGTATGATTCTTCATCGCGATGGAGAAGTTGATAAAAAGAGGCAAACACTTTAGTTTGAGGGATGCCGACTTTCGCTTTATCCAATTTATGGATAATCCCTTCGAGGATTTTCGTATCTTCTTTCGCATCCTGATACATCTCAAGAATTTTCGGGAAGATATATTGAAGAAGCATGATACAAGCTTCTTTTCTCTCATTTTCGTTGTCTTCTCGATAAGTAGGCCAATCAATGAAATAAGGCATCGCATTAGGGAGATTTACTTTTAAGAAATCAACATTTCCATTGTCTTCGATGGAACGATCAAAAAGTTTGATGATTTCGTTGAGATAATCTAAATGTTGATAAACGATGTCCGGTTTTTGATCGAATCGATAAATGTCATAGATAATCAACAAGAACCAAGCAGAATAAGAAGGGATGTTATTGATCCAACATGGCATCGGATTAGAGATCTTCGCTGTTTCAATCGTTTGGTCAATTTGCTCGATATGGCCATAAAGATGGAGAAGAGAATGGATTTCAGGCTCCATATCTCCAATCCAAACGAGACGGTCTCTTTTGATTCCGTCCCAAATCCGATTTTGAACACATAAGGTCACCGTATGGGCCGCGGTATCATAGATTTTATTCAGCAATTCATCTTCGCAGCGAAAAGTATGGATCGGGGCTAAATCGTGATACACCTCTTTGGCGAGAATCATTTTGATTGGGTGATAGGTTTCGCTTTCGCTTAGGAAATCAATTCTTACGAATCTAAAGCCCGTTTCTCCCCTGCTCTCGTCGGAAAAAGCAGGCAAATCAGTGGTAAAGTCCCTTAAGGCGTGGTTGTTCGTAGCGCCTTTTTCTCCAATGGAAGAATAAGTTTCGCTTACCGATTCGCCAAATCTAATTCTGATTTTCGTCAGTTTGTCTTGACCATCTTTGATATGAGAGAGAATCCTTATTCCCCCACAGATCTCCTCACCATAATCTAAAACGATATATCCAGGGCCATGAATGGTTAATAAATCCCCGTCGTCCAAAAAGATTTGGTCGTCTTTTTCTTTTAAAAGGGTTTCAACGTTGCTAAGGCTGTCAGAGCAATCGATGATTCTAACCGGATATCGATATCTGATTTTTCTGCTCTCCACTTTCATAAATTTCAAGTTATTTTAACACATTAAAGGACTTCTTTACGCAATGATATGCTTCTGCATTTAGGCGAAGGGTGATGTTTCCGCTTACAGCCCACTCTTTCTTAAAAACATTGAGACAAATAACGATCAGCGGAATTTTAAGGTAGAGGTCTTATCCCCTTTTTATTTAAGATCGACCTTGCGGAAAGTGATAATGCCTGTAAAAAGAGAGAAAGCGAAAAGAAAGAACGTTTCGATATGGGAAGCCATCAATAGATAACCAACATAGTCAGAATGGGTAATGCATTCTCCTTTTCCGGTGAATTGATAGACACAGTTTTGTGAGAGTGAGAAAAAGGAACGCAACCAAAAATGAGGCAGCCAGAGTTCAGCAAGAACAGAAGGAGGCTCTGCGCCATCGGGATTCAAACTTTCGCTGCTCTTGGAGAAAAAGAACATGCCAACGACAAATAAACCAAGAAACACAATGGCACCGCAAATCACACCGGCCCAGCCGTTTTTTAACATCGCCGTCACCGTAAAACATAAGGTGTAGCAGGATAAATAAGCAAAAAAGAGAACCGATAAGCTTTGCAAAAAAGCCCATATTTGTTGCTGACTTTCCAGGTTCTCCGGACTCATCTCCCCAGTTCCCACTTTCAATCCCGCTTCTGGATAGAAAGGCACTTGAAGGAAAAGAGAAAACAAAGAAGCGAAAATTTGGAAAACGACAATCAGGCTCAAGGCAAGCAAAAACCCTGCGAATAACATCGAAACGAAGATGCTGATTCTGCTTCTGCCACAAAGGACCTGACTTTTGATGGTCCCAAGTCGGAAATCGTCTCCTAAGAAAACAAGAGCGAACCCAAGAGAGAGAAGAAAGAATGGGTACGGGGGGATGAAATCGGGGGAAAAAACACTTTCGCTAGAGAATGTCAGCATCCCTAAAGGCAAAATCAAAAGGTGGCTAAGGCCCCACCCCCCACGAAAGATTGTGGCGGCGAGGATGGCAGAGATTGCCCCTAAAACACAAAAAAGGGCGAACACAATCCAGTAGGCAACACTCTTCCTCGCCCGGAAGAAAAGCAATTTGACACTATTCATCGTACACCCTCCCCTTGGAATAGATATCCATTAGATTCTCTTTCGAGATGGAGAGGTCATGCATGGAAAGCGAATTTTGTTTCATAGAATCGATCAGATTAAGCGGATCGTCATCATAGAAAACAAAAAATCTACCCCCTTCTTTTCGATAAGAAATGCTATTTTGTTTGAAGAAATCAACAACTCGATTCTCTTCGGAAGACAAGAAAGAAATGATACGTTGCTCTTTTTTCTCCAATTCCGATTTCGAAAGTCTTTTTATTATCTTTCCGTTTTCTAGGAAAACAAAACGGTCACAAAGTTCTTCTAATTCCGCAAGATTGTGACTAGCGATGACAAAAGTGATGTTCTTTTCACGATTAATGGCTCGAATTTGATCAGAAATCTGTTTGAGACCGATGGGGTCTAAACCATTAAATGGCTCATCTAGCATAATGATTTCGCAACCGCCGAAAAGAGCCATAGCAATCGATAGGCGTTGTTTCATCCCCATTGAGAAATTTCTGACGACCTTCTGATTGTCTTCCAAGCCAACGGTATGCAACGCCTCGCTGATGGCAGAGTCGTTAATCTTCAGGTTTCTTCCTAAGGCATAGGCTTTGATATTGTCACGAGCGGACAATCTAGGATATAAACTAGGGGCATCTATTGTGACACCGATTTTTGTTTTGGCTAAATCGAACGCCTTCCCCTTCTTTTCGCCAAAATACGCAACTTCTCCGGAGTTTGGGATGATAAGGCCACTAAGAATGCGGAATAAAGTCGTCTTGCCGGCTCCATTTGAGCCAACTAGCCCAACGACTTGCCCCGGCAAGATTTCGATCGAAACATCGTCGATTACTTTTATCTTGTGGTAAATCTTCGTTATGGAATGAGTTTCTATTATCGGCGTCATATTCTTCAACAAAATTGAAACGAATTGATTCTACCACTTCAAATGAAGAGAAGATAAAAATTTCATTTCATTAAACAAAAGGCTCATAAGATGCTGATAAAAAACGATGAGAAATATTTAGACAAGCAATAATGAAAAACAATTGAGATATCAAAGAAGGACACACGCCCCCCTTAGATTTCTCCTTTTTCCTGCAATAGGGCATCCATAGAAGCAATCTCTTCATCGGATGGGACATAAACGTAGGGAACGTTACGTTTTAATCCCCGGTAATCCAAACCATAGCCAAGAAGGAATTTATTCTCGTGCAAAACTTTCCCTACATAATCGATTTGAACTTCGACCTGGCGGGGTGGCCGTTTATCAAAAAGAGCGCACACGAGGATCCGTTTTGGATGTCCTTTTTGTTTCAAGTGACGGATTAAAAAATCCATCGTGATGCCAGAGTCCACCACATCTTCGACAATCACCACAGTACGATCGTCGATATCATAAGAAAGATCCTGGATCAGTTCGACTTTTCCCGTGGATTTTGTGCCATCATAGGAACAAAGATGGACATAATCTTCAAGATTTGGGATGGTGACGTGCTTTAGAAGGTCCACCATGAATTTCATGGCTCCCTTCAGGACGCAGACGAAAAGCGGGAGTTTGGCCTCGCTTTTCAAATCTTCGGAAATCTCAGCGCCCAATTCTTTGGTGATAGCCAAGATCTCCTCCGATGACAAAACCATCTCTTTCATATGGTTTTCGCCCTCCAAATTAGATACTTTATTGTAGGTTGTTTCTGAATCTTCCGAAACCATTTTTAAAAGAAAGCGGTATCGAATAAAAAAAGGTCACTTTTATTTTTCGTTGGGGCTATACTTAAAATGACGGAAAAGTGAAATGGAACCAAACGCAAACACTCTCTTGTTCTCCCTAGGCTCTAATCCAACCTTGGCTAATAATGTAGCTTCCTTGCTAGGAATCACCTGTGAAAAGGCAAAAGTCACGCACTTTGCCGATGGTGAAGTTTTCTCCAAACCATTAATTTCCGTCAAAGGGAAAGATATTTTCATCATCCATTCCACTTTCTCCCCCGCGAATGAGAGATTGATGGAATTGTTGGTCTTCATCAATGCCTTACGCAATGACGATGCGGGAAGAATCGTCGTTTTTATTCCTTATTATGGTTATGCCAGACAAGACCGTGTGCTCGATGAAGGAGATCCGGTTTCTGCCGTTTTAGTATCCGATTTGCTCAAAGCCGCCGGAGCCGACAAACTTTATACCTGTGATTTGCATTCCTTGAAGGTCTTGCCTCAATTTGGAATCGAAACTGTCAATATCTCTGCCATGGAACTCTTTGCCAAAGTTTTCAAAGAGAAACTATCGGCGGCCAACGTACATTTCAATGACGTTTGCGTCGTCTCTCCTGACCACGGAGGCGTTGCCCGTGCCCAAGCTTTCGCCAATTTAATCCCTGGTTCTTCCTTTGCTTACGCCGACAAACATCGCCCCGTCCCAAATAAAGCCAAAGTCCTTGCTTTGCATGGCAATGTGCACAATAAAGTCTGTATCTTAGTTGACGATATCATTGATACGGCTGGCACTATGAGCGCCGTTGCCTCAATTCTTCTTGAGGAAGGGGCGAAACGTTGTTGGGTTGCCGCCACGCATGGCGTCTTCTCAGGGAATGCCCTAGAACGATTACAAAAGGCAGGCGTCTCGGAAATGATGGTCTCCGATTCGATCGAGAATAAGAACCCTGGGATTTCCACAATCACCATCGCCCCATTGCTGGCAGAGGCAATCCAGAAAGAAATTCACTCGAATTAAAAACACCTTGGAATTTTTTCTCAAGGTGTTTTCTTTTGTCTCTAAATCGATGGATTCTTAGATCTCATTCCCAGAAGAAAGGGACTTTTCTTTTTTCTCGCGGAGGATAAGGTTCATCACAATCCCAAGAATCATCGCCACAGAAACGGAGGTGATGGAGACGCTTCCCTTGCCGGTGGCAAAAGAGAAGACCAGACCCCCGATGCCAGCGACAAGAATAACGGAGGCGACGAACATATTCTTCGTTTTAGCCATATCAATCTTTTCATTGATCATCATCTTGACGCCAGAAGAAGCGATAAAACCATAAAGAATCATCGACACGCCCCCCGTAACACAGGCAGGTATGGTTTCGGTTAGGGCCATGATGGGACTTAAGAAACCTAAGGCAATCGCCATCAAACAAGCGATGATCATCACCTTGACGGAAGCGATTTTCGTGACTCCTACGACTGCCACATTTTCGCCATAAGTCGTATTCGCCGCCCCACATAGAATTCCCGATAAGCCAGTGGCTACCCCATCGCCGATTAAGGTCCTTGATAACCCTGGGTCAACCAAAAGGTCTCGTTGGAGAATTCCCGACATATTCTTATGATCCCCGATATGTTCGCAGACAGTAACAAGGGAAACGGGGATAAAAATCAAAGCGGCTTGGCCAATCGCACTTCCGCTCAACCCGACGACAGAATTCGATTGCGCACCGACAAGGAAGAGGAATTTTGGATAATCAAGGAAAGATTGAACTCGGATATTGGAGAAAAGATTCACAAGAGGACTAAAATCAATGACTTTCCAATAATCGTTGTTGGTCGCATAGCCAATGCCGGTGAATAATGCGGCGAGAAGATAACCGCTTACCATTCCGATCAAGAAAGGAATCAAAGACAGAATCTTCTTTCCATAATGAGCGCTGAGGGCGGTGACAATCATGGCAAAAAGACCGGAAATAATCGCGCACCAGTTATAATTCATCCCATTGCCAGAAGCAGAGGTAAGATTGGCGATCGCCGAACCCGCTAAGCCAAGTCCGATGACCATGATAACCGGACCTACGACAATCGGAGGGAGAAGCTTGTTCAGCCAGGCGACCCCGAAGATTTTGATTAATAATGCGATTAAGCAATAGACTACACAAACCATCAGCATGCCGACAGGCAAAATCCAAAGATTGATGGCAGAGAAGGCAACGCTTCCATCAGCTAAGGTTTCATAAACCCCATCGACTTTAATCGCTTCCGCCATGGCGGCCATATAGGCAAATGAAGAAGCCAAGAACATCGGAGATTTTTGTTTTGTGACTAGCAGATAAAACAAGGTACCGATCCCAGCCGAAACCAAAGTCGGTGGCAACATCAAAGCAGATAAGGAAACTGTTTCTCCTCCAAAATTGACCGTATATCTGCCATAGACGATCAAAGGAACCGTGATACAAGCGACAAACATCGCCAAGACATGTTGGATGGCAAGAACGATTGCCTGTCCTTTTTTCTTAGGAAATTCGTTCACGTCGAGAATGAGGTTTGAGGATTTTTCCATACGCTTTGCTCCTTTCTTGAATCTTCTTAAAAAGAAAGGTCCCCGAAGAGACGAGGACCTTAAAGATTTTGAGGATTCAATGGGTGGAAAGAGAACGAGAAGAGACACAACCCCCAAGAGATTTCGATTCTCGTTTGGCAGGTCGATTTCGGTTTCATTTCTCTTACCCCTGCGAATAACTTTAAGACAGCCGGAATATTTTTCAAGAAAATTATTTTTATCCAACTCCTTTTCTAAAGAAAAATATTTTAAAAGCCTCCGTTTAAGGGAGGCGTGCATTCGTTTTTCCTGTTAGAGATTAGCAATGACGTTCTCTAGGATGGCCACGCAGTCGCGAGCGGCATCACGTGATTTTTCCTGATATTCTCCTGCCCCGCCGAATAAGGTGTCGGCGATGACTTTGAAAAAGAGAGCGGGGACTCCATTGCGATGGGCGATGAGATAGATTCCGGCGGCTTCCATTTCACAAATGTCTGCCCCGAATTGATCGCGGATCTTCTTTTTCTCGGCAGGATCGTCAACGAAGATATCGCCCGAAGCGCAACGAACTTCGAGAATGTTAGGATCCACTTCCAAGGCTTTTTTCCTTAACGCTTCATCCGTCGTTAGGACCACCGAAGGGAATTCGATGTGTCTTCCAATCTCAACGTGGTCGATGGCGGAGGTGTCAAAACGATAATCGACGATCTCTTTGACAAGACAGCTTAACGCATGCCCTAATTTCTCGCTCAATCCCCCAACGACGCCATAATTGAGAATCATCTCCACATGATATTTGTCGATCAAATATTGTGTTGAGGCGGCAGCAGCCACTTCTCCGATTCCCGAGGGGATGACATAGAGTTCATAATTCTCTTTTTCGTAGCAAGAAATCTCATACCCCCTATCTTTGATGGTTTCCTTAGGGTCACCATAAGCGGCCTTAAACGGTTCAAATTCTACAGCGATGACCATTCCGATTCTTTTTTTCTTCATAAAATCCCCCTCAATAACGCAAATCCGTGTCGTTTTTCATATATTCGCGGCGTTTGTCTTCGACTTTATCATAAAGCGAAGAAAGTTCCTGGAGATCCTTTTCGATGGTCCGACATTCTCGCGCGAAAGAATATTCAAAATCCTTTTCGTCATCGAGATAACAGAACGACAAATAAACCGAATGGGCATAATAATTTCGTTTATGGACGATATCGAAAAGAGTCCGGTATTCCTCTTGATTAAATAATGGCTCATCCCAAGATTGATCATATTCTTGAAGTTCATGGACGACTTGTCCTAGGGTAAGACGACGGTCTTCCATTTCCATCATGTTCTTTTTGAAGCCTCCGTCGGCCATAAACGCATAAATGTATTTGACATCGTGCTCGATACACTGGCAATACATCAAAATCTCTCCGACTTTCTGGTGAAATTCTTCTAATTCCATAGGCACATTTTGAAACAAATTGAAAGAAAAAGATAGAGGGACGATGGACAAAAGATTTTCGGAATGGTGATTTTTTATGAACCTTTTCCAATAAAACAACTAAAATGGTTTTTGGATTCAGTAGGACTCAGGAGGAAAAAACATGAGTTTACTTAAAAAAGCAATCGCTGAATGCATCGGTACTTTTGTCCTCACTTTAGTGGGATGTGGCACGGCTCAGCTTATCTGCGGCGCTGACGCGGGCGGATATGCGGGCACTGCCCTGGCATTTGGTCTTGCTATCGTTGCCATGGCTTATTCCATCGGCAACATTTCTGGCTGCCATATTAATCCAGCCGTCTCTCTTGCGATGTTAATCGCTGGCAAGATGTCCGTGAAGGACTTCCTCGTCTATGTCGCCGCCCAACTTGTCGGTGGCATTCTCGCAGGCGCACTCCTTCTTGCCTTCTTCCATGGTGACGGTCTTGGTTTGGGAACCAATGCGATTCAACCAGTCCTTTATGTCGACGGACAACTTACCGCCTCTAGCTATATCTTGGCTTTGGTCGCGGAAATTGTTTTAACCGCTATCTTTGTTGGCGTCATTCTCGGTGCCACCAGCAAAAAAGAAAACAACGCCGTTACCGGCCTTGTGATTGGCGGCGGTTTGACCTTTGTCCACCTTCTTGGCATCGGTCTCACTGGCACTTCTGTCAACCCAGCCCGTTCCATTGGCCCAGCACTCTTTGCCTTAGCAAATGGCATCGGGGAGCCAATCAAGCAAATCTGGATTTTCATTATCGGTCCGCTCGTTGGCGCTGCCATTGCTGCTCTCATCTTCAAATTACTTGAAGGAAAGAACGCCAAAGAAGTTCCTGCCGAGGAAGCAAAATAATCGGGAAATTGTTTCCCTATTGAATCCAAAAGGCCAGCGTTGTTGCTGGTCTTTTTCTTTTTCAAAGGGTCGTTAATCAAACAAAGCGGAGATTTCTTCTAATTTAGAAATGATCTCGATATGTTGGGGGCACATCCCTTCACATTGCCCACAATGGAGGCAATCAGAGGCTTTCCCTTTGCCTTTAATTCTTCTCTCGTAATAGAATTTCGCATCTTCGGGATCTACTCCCATCTTAACCATGTTGTAGCAGGAAAAGATCTCTGGGATTGGGATATTCATCGGACATCCCTCGGTGCAATAATGGCAAGCCGTGCAAGGAATAGCGTCTTTGAAGAGGAGCGTGGTGGCTTTTTCGACGATTTTCTCTTCCTTCTCGCTCATCCCTTCGAAATGTTCCATATAAGAGGAGTTGTCTTCCATTTGTTGGTAGTTGCTCATTCCTGACAAGACGACCATGACGCCTGGTTTGGAGGCGATCCAGCGAATGGCCCAAGAAGGAATGGACCTATCTGGCTCTTCTGCGCGGAATAATTCCTGGACCTCTTTGGGAGGGTTGGCGAGAATCCCCCCTTTGACCGGCTCCATCACGATGATCGGCTTATGATGTTTTCTTGCTATTTCATAATTGAGGCGCGATTGAACGTTAACGTCTTCCCAGTCGGCATAATTGAGCTGAAGCTGGACGAATTCAACATCGGGATGTTTCGAAAGAATCTCATCTAAAAGTTTCGGGGTGCCATGGAAAGAAAAGCCATAATGACGGATCAATCCCTTCTCTTTCAGTTCTTTCACATAATCCCAAAGATGATAGTCCTCATATTGTTGATAATTGTCATCCATCAAGGCGTGCAATAGATAATAATCGAGATAACCCGCCCCCGTCCGTTCCAAGGAGACATAAATCTCGTTTTTTGCCTCTTCTTCCGATTTGGCCGCTCCGGCATGGAGTTTGCTGGTGAGATAAAAAGAATTTCTTGGATGACGTTCTACCAAGGCCTTGCGGATGGCTTCTTCGCTGCCGGGATAGACATAGGCGGTGTCGAAATATTTAAAGCCGCGGCTTAAAAACAAATCGACCATTTTGCTAGTCTCTTCGATGTCGATGCTATTGTCCTTCTTTTTCGGAAGGCGCATCAGGCCAAAGCCTAGTTTCTTGATGTCTTGATCTATCATTTTCTCTCTCCTTGATTTGATTATCGGATGAAGGAGATGGGAAGTGCAAGATGTGCAAATCAATAGTTCTTATTTTCGGAATTATTTATAATCAGACCATGAAAGAAAGAAAAACGATCAATCGCGATCAAAGAATCGTAAGAACCTCGATCATCGGAATCGGGGGCAACGTCGTCTTAGTGGGCTTTAAGGCCTTTATCGGCTTCTTGGCTGGCTCGGTTTCCATCATCATGGACGCCTTAAACAACTTAACGGATGCCTTATCTTCCGTTTTGACGATCGTCGGTACCAAACTATCTGGCAAGCGGCCGAACAAAAAACACCCCTACGGGTACGGCCGAATTGAATATTTGGCCTCTATGATTATCGGGGCTTTGATTTTATTCGCCGGCGGCTCGGCCATCTATGAATCGATCCGTTCGATCGTCGATTATTTCCAAACCGGAACGATGGCCAATTACGATTTGTGGGCGTTTGTCATTGTCGGCGTTGCCATCGTGGTGAAAATCCTTCTAGGATTGTTCTTCCGTTGGCAAGGGAAGATCGCAAAATCGGAAAATCTAAAGGCCTCTGGCATGGACGCTTTGTGGGATGCCTTATTGTCTCTTGCCACTTTGATTGGGGCATTCGTCAACTATTTCTGGCATTTCTACGTAGAAGGGTATTTAGGCATTCTCATTGGCATTTTCATCATTAAATCCGGAATCGAGGTGTTATCAGAATCGTTGAATAACCTCATCGGCCGCCGGATCGTCAAAGATTTCGCCCAACAACTCAAATCAGAAATCGGTTCAATTCCTGGGGTCTATGGGGTCTATGACCTGTTGCTCAATAGCTATGGCGAAAATGAGGCCAATGGCAGCGTCCATATCGAAGTCAAAGACGACGCCACAGCAAAAGAAATTGAACAGATTGAACGACAAATTCAGGCTTTGGTTTACGAAAAACATCGAATCATCATGACGATTGGGATTTACGCCCAAAATCAATCCACGCCCCTATCGGTTTCCATGAAATCGTTCTTGATTGAATGGGTCAAAAAGAACCCGAATTTCATTTCTCTTCACGCTTTTTCCGTGGACGAAGAAAGAAAATTAGCTCATTTCGATTTGGTTCTTTCTTTCGAAGAAAAAGACCCAGAAGGCTATGCCACTTCCTTAAAAGAAACCCTGGAAGAGAAATACGAAGGGTATCAATTCTCCATTGTTTTGGATAGAGATTATACCGACTGAAGTACTAACGATATTGTTTGATTAAGGCCTGGAAGCGTCCCTTCCGGGTCTCTTTTTTGATCCCAAGAAAAAGGAATTTCCCAAAACCTTCTATGGAGACACGTGCCCCTTCTTTTAATTCGTGGGCGTTGGCGACAACCGTCTCTCCTTCGACGAAAACGTGTTCACCGCGAATTAAACTTTGGGCATCGCCTCGAGATAAATGAAACACTTCGGCGAGGATATTATCTAAACGATTGGAAGCAATATTGATTTCCTTTTCGATGAATTCTCTTTCCCAAGGGCATTCGCTTGGTTTCAGGATCTCCGATCTGATGTCAGTATGTTTGATGCGGCTCATCTTTTCTTTGACGATGGGAGCCACTTCTTTCAAGAGAAAGACATAGGCTTCTGGCGCCCTGACCAAGATATCTCCGAATTCTTCCCGTTCTAACCCTAAGCTCATTAAGCTTCCTAGAACATCGCGATGGGTGAAAGTGTCTGCAAACTGAGGGGCTTTCGGATAAAGATGGAGACAAACGATTTCTTCTCCTTGATCAATCAAAACCTCATAGGTTTCTTGGTCGTAATAATCAGGCAGGAAAAAAGCACATTTCCGGTCCGAATCCATTTGACCGCCGTAGAAAAAATAAGCCGAGCCGAATATTGTTCCTTCCGCGGAAAGATATTTTTCTTCCTGAAGAATCTTCTGGAAAAGGTTTTGCTCGCTTAAGCTTAAAAATCTCGTCCTGGTGACATATCCCTGATTCGCCGCTTTTGAGGCCAAGTCCCGAATTCTTCCCTTTAAAATGTTTTTCTCTTCCATAACCCTATTCTTTTATCCTTAGAAAGTCTCGTTTGCCTAGATGGGTGATATCTAACAGACCTGCGTCTTTTAGTTTCTTGACGCAACGGTTGACCGTCGGCATGGATATTTTACTTTGTGAGGCGATTTGCTGGGCGGAAAGACCAAAAGAACCGTAGATTTTAGCCTGCGTTAGCATTTCCACGATTTGCTTATCGCTTTTAGAGCCTTTGAATTGGATTTTAGCGGTGAGATTCTTGAAAGCTTTGTTCTTCTGCTTAATCTCTTGCAAAGAGAAATCGAGACCGTCTTTCAAAATCGATAAGAAGGCGAAAACGAAATGGGAAAGGTCACCATGGTTGTCTTTACTTTCAGTCTCTTTAACGGTTTTTGTGAACCATTCTTCATAACGCTCAATCATCTGAGAAAGATGAACGGCCAAGAAGGGACTGACCTCGTTTTCATAGAAAACCGATAATAAGAATTTCGCGAAGAAATAGTTGTCGTTGTAATAAGGCATCGAAGATAAGAACAGATAGAAAAAGATGGCACTTCTGCTATAAGGGTCCAAATCTTGGCGATTAAGAATAAAGAGAGCCTGATCCATCTCCTTGATGATATTGGCTTCCCCATCTACTCCTCGAATAAAGTCAAAGCGATTGGAGGGATCCCCGATTCGCAAAGGCTCATCACGGAAATAATGGAATTTTTTGATCGTTTTGCGGTGATGGATAATCTGCCTTGGAAGAATCACCGATTCATAATATTTACGAATGTCGTTAATCGTTTTTATCGATCTGGTTTTGCCTTCGATGATCTCCCGATAACCATCGATGATGGATTTATTGCTATTGGGAGAGCCATAAATGAAATAGTTAAATAGCGTCTTGGGGGTTGCGCTTAAAAATTGGACTTTGAAATCACTTAGCATTTCTTTGATGAGACAGCTTTGCAATAATTGGGTTTTCGTAAAGTCATTTAACTGGTCAAAAAGGAAATTGAGTTCAAATACCTTTTCCGTGATGATTCTCACCAAAGAAAAAGTCGCCAAGTCATAAGTGAACCAAGTTTCTCCTTCATTGAGCAAAATGCAATTGAGTGATGATTTGCGTCTGCGGACTTCTTGTTCCAGAACGTCTTTCGGAAGACGAGCGCTCATTTGAAAAACCGATTCGTGATCCATGAGAATAGTCTATTTTTATTTCTATCATTTTTCAATATTTTGATAGTTTTATATTTCAGTTGGATTTGTTTTTGTTTTTAGTCAATGTTAAGGTGGATTAAGCGTTCTTTTTTCCTTTTCTTCCCGTTTTGTTTAAAATTGGCTTAAAGATAATAAAGGAGATCATCATGGCTTCAATTTACGATTACCGTTTGCCAACCCCAAAAGGGGAAGAGGTTTCCCTGAAAGAATTCCAAGGGAAGGTGTTGCTCATTGTGAATACTGCTACTGGATGTGGATTCACCCCTCACTATAAAGCATTGGAAGAGCTTTATGAGGAGTTCCACGACAGAGGATTGGAGATCATTGATGTGCCATGTAACCAATTTGGCCATCAAACTCCAGGAAGCGATTCTGAGATCAGTGAATTTTGTACCCTCAATTATCAGACTCAATTCCCGCATTACAAAAAGAGTGATGTCAATGGCGAGCATGAACTCCCCCTTTATACCTATTTAAAATCACAAAAAGGCTTCGAAGGGTTTGGAGAAGGAGAGACAGCTCAGTTCATGGACCAGTTCTTAAAAAAGAGCGATCCGAATTATCAAGCGAGTTCCAGCATCAAATGGAACTTCACGAAATTTTTAGTAAACCGCGAAGGAAAGGTCGTCGCCCGCTTTGAGCCGACAATCGAGATGTCTTCGGTTCGCGAAGCGGTAGCAAAACTCATTTAAATTTAAACAAAGCGATAAAAAGCAGACCGGAAACTAGGGCTTGCTTTTTCTATATGCCATAACCGTTTTAGTCGTGCCTACGATAATTCTCTAACAATTCCAATGCTCCTCCGTGCAATCTGGAATTCTCGGCCGCTAAAGCCATATAGTGAGATTCCAAAGATTTTTCTAGGGAGGTGTCTGGAGCTTGATCTAGGCCTGTAACGACATCGTAAAAGCGATTGACGATGCCAACATCTCCTCCGCCATGCCCATAAGGGGTGTAACCTAGTTCGGAGATTTTCCAAATGCGTTCTTCCCCAAGGAAGGTTTTTAAGCGAATGATGCCGTCAAATTCTGCAAGCAAGATTTCGCCTTTCGTGCCAAAGAAACGGATATCTCTACCTCCATGGGCGGTGAAGCCTTCCATTTTCAAAGTGGCGGTGACTCCGTTTTCGAAACGTATGATCACGGTTTGGTTGTCAACAACGTCATTGTCACATTGATAGACGCATTTCCCATAAGGGCCTTCACGCAAGGCTTTCATGATGGCCTCTTCGGTTTGAGGATAAGCATCCGTAACAGCATTGATTGGCCAGACGTTCTGTTTTCGTCCTTCCTCATCCCAAAGATTCATATAGATTCTTGGGGCGCTATATTCGCAAGATCGGCAATATCGGCAATCTAAGCAACGTTTGGCGGCCCCTTCTGGCATATTCTCTTTTTTGAAATAACGAAGATCGCCGAAGGAAGAAAGCGAATGACAAGGGCTGTTAGCAAAGAATTGCAATAAATCGAAATCGTGGCAGCATTTTGCCAGAATCATCGGAGTCGTTTCTTGGGATTTATGCCAATTGCCACGAACAAAAGAGTGGGCTTGGTGCCAAAAACAGACGTTTTCCGTATGATCGATGCTGACTAATTCGCCAATGGCTCCTTGTTCGAGTAATTCAGAGATTTTATGAATCATCCCCGTATAACGGAGAACATGGCAAACCATGATTTTGCAGCCTGAAGATCGGTAAGCTTGATAAAGATCATTCAATTCTTCAACATCATCAGAGATTGGTTTTTCCAATAAGATGTCATATTTCCAGCGAAGAGCTTTGAGGGCTTGTCTTACGTGGATGCGGTCCATCGTGCAAATCAAGATGGCATCGCTTCTCTTTGCAGCGAAAAAATCATCTTCATTTTCAAAGCGATTTTCAGAGGACACGCCAAAAAGCGTGCCATATTTTTCTCTCCGGACGGGGTTTGGCTCTAAAATGGCGTTGATCTTCCATTTGTCTTTTTGCCCATTCATGATGGTGCCGTAAGTTTCTCCCCCACGGCCCCCACAGCCTAAAATCGAAACCGTAATCACTCGTCCTGCCATAGCCTTACTCCAAAACTTATTTTCATTATAAAAGTCTTATTCTAGGGAAAGTATGTTTTTCGCTGTTTTGTCCTAACAAAGGGCGCAGCAAAAGATATCTTTCTCCATGGTGTGGTTTTGAATTTGGCAAGAAAGAGGGATTAGGCGGCCTTACAAAGGTTGGTGAGCAACAATTGCATCGTCTTGGTGACGAATTGATGACGATCAATCTCACGATAACGGCCTGCCGCTTTGAGGGCGGAGACACGTTCTTCTGATGGACAAATCAATGGATAGATCCCATAGAGGGAAGCGACGAAAAGATTGATGAAATTGTCTTTTTCGACCTCACTGATGTCTTCGAACTGATAAGAAAGACCTTCCATAAACTTCTGATAGAAGGCTTCTTCCCACCCTTTGCGGTAATCCGCAAGATGGGCAATCGTGGAATTGGTCTCGATCGAATTCTCATAAGAAGAAACCAGCTTCAAGAGATAAAGGTGTTTTAAAATCACCTCGCCAAGTTGCTCGGCAAGCTCATCGCAGCTGCGTTGCTCTTTGGTGAGAGCTTTCTTGAGATCCTCGCCCATCGCGCTGTATTCTCGTAAGAGAATGTCCAAGAAGATTTCTTCCTTCGAGTGATAATAATTGTAAATCGAAGGGCGCGATAGGTGCGTGTAAGCTGAGATACGTAAAAGGTTCACGTACTCATAGCCGTACTTCTTGTAGAGTTTTTCCGCTGCTTTCATAATGTCCTCGCGGATGGATTGGACTTTTTCCTGGGTATATGCTTTTTTCATGATGTAGCCTCGCTTAAAGATTAATTTTTTAATGACATTTTGTCAATGTAGTTTCGTTCATTTCTTAAAAATTTTCTCATTAAATGATTATAATTAGCCCATGGATTGGTTTTGGATACTCCTGATTGTCTTTGGGGCTTTGGTGGTCTTGATTGTCGCTCTTTTGTTCATCATAGGAAGAATTTTGGTCCTCAAAATCTGTCGTCCAGACCATTATAGTCGTGATTATTGTTATAAAACGGATCAGGAAAAAGGAGTTCTTGTCGATTGTCCCCCTTTAAAACGCGACCGTTGGAATTTCCTAATGCCTGACGGCTATTGCATTCATGGGGACGTATCTTTGCAAGACCCAAAGAAGTTTATCCTTTTCGTCCATGGATACACTTGGAGCAGAGAAGGCGGGCTCAAATACGTCAAATACTTCTATTCTGAAGGATATTCCGTGATTCTTTATGACCAGCGTGGGCATGGGGACAATCGCGATGTCGCCACCACCATGGGTTATCAAGAGGCCAAAGACCTGAAGGAGATCATCCGACAAATCCGCGAACAATACGGTAAGGAGACGGAAATCGCCTTGCACGGGGAATCGATGGGGGCCGCAACGGCGTTGGAAGTCTTGAAATACGAGAAAGATCTCTCTTTCATCGTCGCGGATTCACCTTATTCTTCATTAAGAAATCTCGTGAAATTCCAGTTTGGTTTGATGCATCTGCCATCTTTTTTGATTCCTTTTTCCAATTTTTGGTTTAAGAAATGTTTTGGATTCAAGCTCGATGATGTTTCTGCCTTAGATGCCGTAAAAGACAGCCATGTCCCTTTATTATTGTTGCAAGGCGATGATGATTTGCTAGTGGGCAAAGGGCAGATTGATTTGTTAAGGGACCACACTTCCGCCTATTGCGAGGCTTATCATTTTCCTTCTTCGCAACATACCTGCGAACGTTTCGATTCGCCAGAAGAATACGAAAAAGATGTCCGCCATTTCTTGACGAACATCTTGCGGAAATAAAGATTTGCAAATCAGCTCCGCCCACTTGCTATGACAAGATGGCGAATAGAGTTGGCGAGCTTTTTAGAGAAATCTTTCTTTGATGCACGGTAAACCCAATTCTCATTCGTAAGAACGGATGGGCGGTTGATACGGGCTGAATTATCTAAATGCAACAAATCTTGCAACGGAATGATGGTTCCTAAGCATGGATAGGCCATGGCGAGGCGATTAATCGTATCGGTGAGTTCATCCAAAGTGCCATCTCGATAAGGAATCTTCAAAAATTCGCAACAACGACGTACCACCTTTTGATAAACAGAGAATTGTTCTTCATTCAATCCTTTTAAAGTGCCCATCACGGTTTCGTTGTCATGGGTGCCGGTATAGGCGATGGCGTTAAAAGAGGCATTCCATGGTTTGTTAGAATCCTCATCGGATTCGTTGTTGATCCCAAAAAGAACGACTTCCATTCCTGGATATCCCGTTTGATTCATCAAATCGATCACCCCTTGGTCAATCACTCCAAGGTTCTCGGCAACAATCGGCAAGTCCGTTTTATCTTGAAATAAATCGAACGCTGGACCGTCGTGCCACCAACCGATTTTCGCATCTTCCCTGCCATAAGGAATCTCATAGAAAGCGGAGAAGCCACGGAAATGGTCGATGCGAAGAATATCGAAGATTTTCAGATTCTCTTCGATCCGGCGATTGAACCAGGCATAACCCGTGCTTCGTTGATAATCCCAATCGTAAATCGGGTTACCCCAAAGCTGTCCTAAATCCGAGAAAGCATCCGGTGGGACACCTGCCACAGTTTTTGGGGAATGATCTTCGTTGAAGGCGAACAATTCAGGATATTTATAGGCTTCGACCGAATCATAGGCGACATAAATTGGCATATCCCCCATGATTTCGATCCCTTTTCGATTCGCATATTTCTTCAAAGCTTTGTATTGTTTGAGGAATTCAAATTGGGTCCAAGCGTAGAAAAGATAATCGTTTTTATAGGCCTTCTTGACCTTTAGTTCCAATTCGGGGGTGTAATTTCTTTCTTCCCCATCCCATTCATACCAAGGCCGATAATGGTTCTTTTCTTTTAATACCATGTAGAAGGCAAAATCATTATACGTCCCTTCCCGAACGAATTTTCGGAAGGATTGGTTTTGTTTGTTAAAGCGAGAGAACGCCGTCCGCAACGTCCCTAAACGATGATAGAACAGATACTCATAATTGACGTGTTGGGGATCGGTTCCATAAAGCTCATCGTGGATGTCTTCTTTTTTCAAGAGGCCTTCTTCTTTCAATAAATCCAAATCGATGTAGTAATAGCTAAGCCCGTTGGAAGAAGGAGATTGATAAGGAGAGTCTCCATAGCTGGTGACATTTAAGGGCAACATCTGCCACACTTTGGCCCCAGAAGCGAAAAGAAAATCCACAAAACGGAATGCGTCTTTCCCTAAAGTTCCCACTCCGTGCGGCGAAGGGAGAGAGAATAATGGCATCAGAATGCCGAAGAATTTTTGATTGTCTTTCATGTGTTCACCTAAACCGAGGTAATTGTACAACATTTTTTCTCTCTGGGGAGAAGGAAACCATTTGACATTGATTAATACAGTTAATACAATGACTCTATCCGAAGGAAGTTTTATGCGATTCAACGGAAAAAGCCCGATTTTCGAACAGATTGCCCAATATTACGAAGCCCTCATCGACAAGGGGGTTTTCGTCATGAATCAAGAAATGCCTAGCATCCGCGAAGTCGCTTTGGTTGAAATGGTCAATCCCAACACCGTCCAGCGCGCTTTTACGAAAATGGTTGAGGACGGATATTTGAGAGCCATTCCGAAAAAAGGGTTCTATGTCCTTAAAACGATCAGCGAACGGGATCGTCTCAACCTTTTGAAAGAGAAACTGACGGCCTTGTTAAAAGAAGGCTACAGCAAAGAAGAAATTATCAAGACCTTAGAGGAGGATAACCAATGATAGAAATTAAAGACCTCGACAAGACATTTGACAGCAAAGACGAGCCGGTTCATGCCGTCAATCATTTGTCGGTCACCCTGTCGCCTGGCATCACTGGCCTAGTAGGCGAAAACGGGGCTGGCAAATCGACTTTATTTCGTCTGATTGCCGGAACGATAAGCAAAGACGGAGGCAATGTCACCATTGACGGATTGGACCATTTAGACCCAAAAGCCAAAGAATCATTGTTCTTTTTGCCAGATGAGCCTTATGCCCCCGCCCGTTATAACGCCATGGAAGTCGCCAAATTCTATTCGGTTTTCTACCCATTTGATATGGAGAAATTCGAGCGGCTTCTCGATAAAGTCTCTCTGCCAAGAAACCGCAGGATCACCTCTTTCTCCAAGGGCATGAGAAGACAACTGTTTTTGCTAATTGCCTTCTCCGTCAAATGCAAAAACGTCTTATTGGATGAAGCCTTCGACGGATTAGACCCGCTGGTGATGGAGACAATTCGCGAAGAAGTCTTGAACATGGCCGAAGAAAAAGAAAAGACCATCGTCATCTCTTCGCACAACATCAATTCCATTCAGCGTCTTGCCGATGCGATTATGATTCTTTATAGCGGCAAGTTGGCCGAGCAAAAACAAGAAAACGACATGGGAAAAGAGCTCGTCAAATATCAAATGCTCACGAAGATCCCTGTCACGGAAGACGCCCTTGTTGCCCGCGGGGTGGAAGTCGCCTCCATCAAAAAAATCGGCTCCATCACTACTTTAGTTGTTTCTAAACACCCTGATTTAGAAACGATTCTAAGAAACCTTTACGAACCATCGTTATTAGAACCGACCCCATTGGATCCCGATGAGATCATCACGATGGAGATGTTGCTGGCCAAGAAAGGAGAACGTCACCATGAATAAGAAAGCGTTCATTCGCATGCAGATAAAGGAATTGATTCCGATCTTCATTGCCATTTTCATTTCTTTGGCGGCCGTCTTCTGGTTCACCATTCTCGGCTCGAACACTTTGCCTACCGTGTTCCAAAACGGCGCACAAACTTCGATTAACTATTACACGGCTAACCCACCTCTTGCGGCAATCATCATCCCTTCTTTCCTCGCCGCTTTGGTGTTGCCTTTTGCTGCCTTTTCCTACCAAACCAATCACATTCGCGCGGATTTCTTCTATCAAATTCCGTTGAAAGAAAGAGAATTAAGAAGAATCCGTTTGCTCACTTACTTCATTCTTTTGGAAATCATCGTGTCGGTGGTTTATTGGATTGGCATTCTCTTCTTATTTTCCCGCCAGGTTTCGGAAAATGCCGCGAGTAGTTTTTGGAAAGATACGCCATATTTCTACAATTACGCCTGGTTCTTGCTTTATTGGCTATATTTGCTTGTTGCCCTTGGGCTTCATTTCTTCGTCTCTTCCTATTTTATTTCCTTAGGGACCCGCGTCATTGATTCAATGTTCTATCTGGTCATTGGTCATGTCGTCCTTGTCTTGTGGTTCGGAGGAGTTATGAGATTGCTTGATACCTGGACAGGAATCAGCTATAGCAGTTCTTCTAATGAGGTGGCGAGAGCCTTCTCGCAATTTGAGATGGCTTGGTTCAATCAGTCGTGGTTCGAACCGATCCTCCAAACCATTGCCATCTTTACTCCCTTAGCCAATAACATCAAACCGGTTTTTGCCGATGCTTATATAACAGCGAGAGTTCTCTCCTCCGTTTGTTATGTGTTTATCGGCGCTGGCTGTATCGTCGCGATGATGTTATCCAAAGACCCATCGGGCGAAAGGGCGGGACACCCTGGGGCGAGAAATCTCTATATTTCTTTCTATCCCCACGTCTTTGCCGTCGTCATCGGACTTTATCTGGCCAACATGATCGCCCGAACCTCTGTCGTTATGGTCTATACTGGCTTCCTGTCATTTATCCTTTGGGGCGTCGCCTATTATTTCCTGCTGGTTTTGGTAAAAGCCGGATTCCGTTTCCGAGCCAAAACCTGGATTGCTTATGGCAGCGTTCTGGGCGGAATCTTGTTCCTTACGATCCTAAGTCGAGTCTTGTTGCTTTATAGTCAAGCCTAAATCAATAAGAAAAGACGAGGCACGTACCTCGTCTTTTTGCTTATTTTGCTTATTTCACCGAAATGTTCTCTTTCAAGAAAGCGGTGATGTCTTTCGCCAATTGTTCTTTTTCTGGCTCGCTTGGCAAATGGTGGGTATTGTTGGGATAAACCTTATACATTTTGTGTTTGGCTGGTGCGTTTTTATAAACGAAATCGACCCCTGATTTACGAATGGAAGTATCCTGATCGGCCCAAGAAAGGAAAAGTGGGCAAAGAATTGTCGGGGTGGTTTTCTTGGCGCGTTTAGCCACGGTTAATAAATCGGCCGCCGATTTGATGTAATAGCCAGATTGCCCCCTCCAATAAAGCTCCGAATGGTCTGGGAAGGTCAAAGGATCGCCATCGCCCCAGCTGATTTTAATCGGCAAATATTTACAAAGTTTGGCTAACCAGCCAAGGTTCGTATTAGGCTCGAGAGCGGCTTCACAGAGAATTAAGGCATCTGGCATGTGGTTTTGAAGGATGGTCACGGCCAAAGAGCCGCCCATGGAATAGCCAAAGACATAGACTTTCTTGTATTTGGCTTTCGCTTTCTCGTAGCCTTCCTTGACGGATTCCATCCATTGCTTCGGGGAGGCTTTCTTCAAGGCTTTCAAAGAAGAAGTCCCATGTCCTGGTAAAGCGTGGACGATGATGGAGTAACCGCCTTCTTTTTGAAGGAGGGTCGCCAAAGGATATAGCTCTGGCGCAGATCCGGTGAACCCGTGAATCATGAAAATGCATTCATCGGGGTTGCCTTCGAGTTCGTAACCCGGGATCAAGGCATCGATTTGTTCTTTGCTTAACATATAACTAATTGTTCCGTTTATGAGTCTCTTTTTCAAGGGACTTTTCTTTTAGAACGAGAATTTCTTTTTCTTTTCGAAATCGAACGAGATTGAAAATCGACATCCCCCAAACTGACAGCACATTGACGCTTTCTAGCCCGAAAGCGGAAATCAGAATGACTTCGGGAATGGTTTCTTGGACGTTGCCGTTGCTGTTGGCCACATAAGCATTCAGAGCAACCGTTAACGCCATTAAAGTATAAAGAGCGGACATCATCGACAAAACGGAAA
>CADBIO010000018.1 GCA_902794835.1 uncultured Erysipelotrichaceae bacterium | reverse complement strand
CAGGCCGACCAAACGAACCGTTATGGAAAAGAAAACCAGGAAAACCAAGCTATCCGTTTCCGAGCGAGAGGAACTAAAGCTTCTAAGGGAAAGGAATGAATACTTGGAAATGGAGAACGAGTACCTAAAAAAACTCGATGCCTTGGTCTCAAGGAGGGAAGCCGCGGAAGCCAAGGCGAAAAAGAAAAAGTAATCAGCGGGCTGTTGTCCATCCATAAGAAATGGAAACTCTCCAAATTGCTTAAGGTGGCTTCCCTTCCCAGGGCGACGTATTATTTCGAGCTCAGCAAGCCCGATAAAGATACCAAAAACAAGGAAATGATGGATCTGATCCGGGATATCTTCCTCGAAAACAAACATAGGTACGGCTTCAAAAGGATAACGGCGGAGCTTCGTAATCGCGGCTATCTGATCAATCGCAAGAAAGTCCTTAGATTGATGGCCAAACTCGGCTTACGGGCGGTCAAAAAGAAGCAAAGATACCATTCTTATATCGGTGAGGTTGGCCATATCGCGGATAATCTCATCAATAGGGACTTCACAGCGCGTAAGCCAAACGAGAAATGGACAACGGATGTCTCTCAATTCAACTGTACATTTGGTAAATGCTATCTATCCCCGATTATCGATATGGGGATGGGCGATGTCGTTGCGTGGGATCTGTCGTTATCCCCGAATCTAGAGCAAACCAAGCGGATGCTGGATGAGGCTTTTAAAAAATACCCTCATCTAGAAGGCCTCGTCTTTCATAGTGATATGGGCTGGCAATATCAGCATAACTATTACCAGCAAAGGCTCAAGGAAAAAGGCATCGTCCAATCAATGTCCAGAAAGGGGAACTGCATTGACAACTGCATTATGGAATCGTTCTTCGGAGTCATGAAAAACGAAATGTTTTATGGCCACGAATCAGAATTTAAAACATTTGAACAGTTCAAAAAAGCTGTATCTGATTATATTGATTATTACAACAACAAAAGGATTAAGAGCAAAACAAAATGGATGCCTCCATCTAAGTTCAGGGAAGCATCCATGTCAGCCTTATGATATAATCCAGTCAACAAACATTTAATGTCTAGGAAACTGGGTACCCATCATAAAAAGGCGCTTTTTTCTTTTCTTTTCTTTAAGATGACTTACCGGCCGCGACGAAGGGGTTTAATTTTTCTTCCGGCATTGGAAGTCTTACTTTTCACAAGCTCAAAAGGGAACTTGCCTTCTTTAACACATTGTTTCAAGAAAATATTAATCGCGGTGCTCATAGACATGCCGATGTCTTCAAATAATTCCATTGCCTCTTGTTTCAAATCTTCGTCCACCCTAACCGTAATAATTCCTTTTTCCATATTTGTATACCTCAGATATATATTAAATGTAAGTTAAAAATTATACAAACAATTTGGAAAAGTAATACAAACGCTATACAAATGCAATCTTTGAAAATCATTTTCAATTTTCATTGTCTTTCAAGGTGGTTAAAGAGGTTTTGTTCAAAATTGGGAAAAGACTATAATTGAGTTACTTAAATAAAGAGGAAATAACATGGAAATCTTTTCTATCGGTTTTGGTGAGCATGTTTTAAAAGGCTATTGTTCTATCGCTGAATCGCCAAAATCTAATCTCGTCCTTATGACTGGCATGCAAGAGCATTCTGACCGTTATGAGGATCTTGCTTTGTATCTCAACGGCTTTGGCATCAGTGTTTATGTTCTTGATGCCGTTGGGCAAGGGCTGAACGCTCCTAAGGTCGAAGACCAACAAAAATGGTACTTCAATGCCTTTGATATCAATGTATCTGCCGCCCATGAACAGATTGAGAAATTGAAAAGGGAGACCAAATTGCCTACGTTCTTGATGGGGCATTCGATGGGGTCTTTTATGTCTCAACGTTATCTTGAGCTTTTCCCGAATACCGCAGATAAAGTCGTGTTATGCGGAACCAACGGCCCAGCCAAAGCAAAAATGCAATTCGGCTATATGACCGCTAGTTTAGTGACAACGAAAAAGAACTGGGATAAACCATCGAATTTCTTAAGTAATGCGAGCCTTGGGCCTTACTCGAAGGCAATTAAAAATCGCAAAACCGATCTAGATTGGCTTTCTTACAACGAAGAGAATGTTCAAAAATACATTGCCGACCCCTATGCCGGACATCCAAACACTCATGGTTTTTGGAAAGAATTCCTTCGCGGCATGAAAGAACTCTACAAGGGAAAGTGGCTTAAAAAGATTTCTCCAGACGAGAAGATTTTGATTATCGCAGGCGAGGAAGATCCTGTTGGTGAAATGGGCAAAGGCCCACGTCGTCTCGAACAAATGTATAAAAAACTTGGTGTGAAAGAGGTTGAGATCAAGATGTTCGACCACATGCGTCATGAGATTCATAATGAAGTGGAACACCAAGTAGTCTATCAAACGCTCTCCGACTTTTTGACAAAATAAACGTTCATTCGGCTATAATTAACTAAAGGTTGTGTAGCTTCCTTTTTGGAATGCGTTTTATGGTCGTGAACAATAATAGGAAAAGATACCTGCTCGGGCTCGTGTTGACCGTGTTTTTGCTTATGGCCATTCCTTTTTATTTTGAAGGCATTACATACTTCGGGAAAAACCACGGCAATCCCTTTACTAATTTTGAATTTCTTATTTCCTCCCTTGTTTTGGCGTTATTAGAAATCAGCATCTTTATCGTTGCCAAATGGAATTTTAAACTGAAGACGAAGTGGTGGTTGTTTATCCCTTTGTTGTTTTCGATGATTACCGGAATTGTGGCGGTATTAGGGTATCGTGGGGTTCCTTACGAAGGAGAAACGATAGCAACAATTAGCAGTACTGCGCGGCTTCGTTACATCATTTTGACGATATTGTTGTTCGTTTCTTTATACGAATTGCTCGTCTACGTCCCCCATTTTGTCAAAGGACACCGTTTGATTCGCATTGTTTTCTATATTGCCGTGATCGTCGCTCTAGCGGGAACGATTTATAGCTATCTGGTGGAAACCGATTTTTACCGTCATTTTTTCGAGATTTCTGAATCTCATTCCTCGTTTCCCGTCCCCCAAAGTTTTACTCCCAATCGGAACAATTATGCGCTGCTGTTATTCTTTGGGATGGTAGGGGAGGCTTATCTTGAAGTTGAACGGCCCCATTGGTGGCGTTGGATTCTTATCGTTTACTTCTTCGCCTCACAGCTTTTCGTGATGTCTAAAACTTGCCTCTTTATCTCTTTGCTTTTCTTTAATGCGTTTGGCATCTATTGGATTGTTGGGTTGCTCATGAGACATCGTCCGACAGCTGCCTCATTTTTAATTATTCTCTATGTCTTTCTGGCCGGGTTGTTTGTCATTATTTGGTTTGGGAAGCCAGAAACAGGTCCTCTTTCCTTCCTAGGAACATTCGCTACTTTTTTGCAAGAGCATCTAGGCGACGCCATCGTTAGTTCCTTTGTGGGAAGAGGAGAGTCTCTTTTTGGTCCTTGGAGAGCGATTTCCCAAAATTCTTTCACCTTATTCTTCGGTTTTGGCTATGGCAATGCCTTGTATGCCTTATCTGGCGCGATGACAGGCAATACCAGCGTCATGGTTACCATTGATAACGCTTGGGGTTTAAGTTTGGGACAAAATGGTTTGTTTGGGGTGTTTTATAACGCCGCTCTCTGGATCATGTTTGGGATTTTCATTCTTCGGGCCATCATCAGAAAGAGCCACTATGCCCCGTTTATTATCATGTTAACGACATGTTTGGTGGCTAGAACGGTGACGGAAAATGACAGTGTTGCCTGGTTGGATTTTTTTGGCAGCTCTTATTATGCAATTTGCTTCTTGCCATTGCTTTGCGAGGAAGCCAGTTTGGATCGCCACGAAAATATTGGAGAGAATGAATTCCTATCGGAAAAACCTTTGCCAAAAAACGAGAGTCATCCTTCTCTTGCTTTAGCCAAAGCCTTTGCTCTTCTATTCGTTCCGACATTGGCTGTCATCTGTTTCTTCCCCGCGTTGGCTTCCACGAGCGGGATTGCCTATTTTGGGAATCGTTTATTTTTGCCTTCCGGCGTCATAATGTTTGCCATTTCTTCCATCGTCCTTGGGTCAATCCTTTTGACGGCAAAAAAGAAAAAAACTCTCTTTGTTTTGCTATCAAGCCTTTGTTTCCTCCTTTATCTATCAACGGTTTTTGTTCTCCCTTTATTTACCGACAATTATTGGTTTTTAATGGTCCAGGCCATTCTTTTAGGCCTCGCGTTTATGGTTCTTGGGGTTGGTCATTGTTTTCAAAAAGAGATGTTTACGGCTTACACGTTGGTGGGGAATCTTGTGTTGATGGCTTTCTTTGCCACGGGCTTTCGTTTGTTGTTTTGGGGGTTTGCCGAAAAAGTCACGCTATATTCCACACTTGCTCTCCTTGCCGCTATCATCGTTATCGCCATATTGCTTTATTTCCTTCCTAGAGAAGCATCGATGTTTGCCCCGTTTGATGACGAATTCAAGCGAAAAGAAGATCTCTATTGCCGATATAGGCTCCGTCGAGAAACCCGTTTCGAAGAAAAGACAAGAAAAATTAGACGTCTCGCGCGTTAGAAATTTTGCTTTATAATGTTGAAAATATGATTGTCTTAAAGGATCTTGTCGTTAGTAATGAATCAGGTGAAAAATTCACCCCAATCTCGGCAGAATTTTCTCATGGTTTGAATTACATCCAAAAAGACAAAAAAGCTCTTTTTGATATTCTTTCTTTTTATTTTTCGGATGTCCTTGAGGGAGAATTTCAAATCGATGACGTTTCTATTACCAAAGACGAGAAACAATACGGAAGATGTTTCTTTCTGGAATTGACGGTTACGGATATCGCCAGTTTGAAGGTGGTTTTCTTATTGCCTTCAAATCCTAAAGAGGCAAGAGAAAAACGAACCGCGATTGCCAATGGGCTTTCTTCTTTAAAAGAGATGCCTTCGGCCAGTTTGGAAGAGAAACGAAACAAAATGAGCTCCTTGGCCGTTTTTCTTCATGAACAACAGGCAGCCTATGTTTTAATCGACCTCGCTGAGAAGACAAACGCTGACAACAGAGGCACGATTCTCAATGCCTTTAATGAAGCTGGAATTCTGGGCATCGTCATGGAAAAAGAAGAGGTGCGTGTAGCTATTTCTTCTTCCCACGGACCAAAAAAGCAGATTCAGAAAAGAACCCCTAAGATAGATTGGAAACGCTATTTCAAAACAGAGTATAGCGGGTTCTTATTCTTGATTGTCTTTTCCGCTTTGGCATCTTTTGGATCTTTCGCTTCTACTTGCTTCTTGGAGGTCGATCAACTTGCTTATGGCATCATTGCTTTGGTCATCGCCTTGATTTGCTTTATTGCCAATCTTGATGCGGTTTGTTCCTTGTATGAAGAGGCCACAAAATTCGTGGAACAAGCAGAAGAATTCCTCAAAATTCAACTTCTTGGCGTCGCCTCGACCTTAGTAGGTATCCTATTGGCCACCTTGGTCGCCTTTGTTGGGGCCAAACAAGGATTATTCAGCAATGAAGAAAAAAACGTAAGCACATTGGCTTACGTTATTGGGATTGTCGTTTCTCTGGTCTTGCTACTCACTACTTTCTTGTCCAAATTTTTATTCACGTTCCGCGAAAAGTGTCTTGCCTTTTTCAAGCGTCGTCGTTAACGGACGTAATAAAGAGACAATACGTGAAGAAGCTCTTCATTAGAAGATCTGATAGAAGAAATATCGTATGCGTATGGCTTGAATTCTTCCGAGAAGATCTCCTCATAAATCTCACCAGCCCCCTTTTCCCAAAGCGAATCTGGGGTTTCTTTTTTGCTGTCATAGACAATCAGAGGCAATACCCGAAGATGAGCGATTCCGCTGCGAGACACCTCGTTTTTGATCCAGGGATATTTTTCTTCCAGCTCAGCTAAACTGCCTTTGGTTAAATCAATCGCATAAAGATCCAAGTCGTTTGCTTTTTTAGGAGATGAGATGGCTTCTATCCCCCCAAGTTTTAATCCGTTGACAAGGGCTTGGAATTCAACGGAAGTCTCATTCAAAGAGGCAATGTAGATTTTCTTTTCCATGAGACGATTATACCCAAAAGGAAAGTTATCGGACATTTCAAATGTCAAAGCGGGCAAGAATGTTTATAATATTCCCTGTTAAGGAAGGAATAACTACAACATGGTTAAATTAGTTTTGATCAGACACGGCCAATCCGAATGGAATTTAAAAAATCTTTTCACCGGTTGGACTGACGTTGAACTCAGCGAACAGGGCGTTAGAGAAGCTCATGAAGCTGGAAAACTCTTAAAAGAAAAAGGATATACTTTCGACGTCGCTTTTAGCTCTGTCTTGAAAAGAGCCAATCATACGATGGATTTCGTTTTAGAAGAAATGGGCGAAACCAACGTTCCAAAGTTCTATACTTGGAGATTAAATGAACGTCATTATGGCGCTTTACAAGGCCTCAACAAAGCCGAATCTGCCGAGAAGTGGGGTGCGGAACAGGTCCATATTTGGAGAAGAAGCGCAGATGTCCCGCCTCTTGAATTGACCAAGGAAGACGAAAGATGGCCAGGCAACCAAGAAGTCTACCAGAATCTCATCAAAAAAGGAGAGATGACAATCGAAGATTGCCCGACTACCGAATGCTTGATTGATACTGCCAAACGTGTCAAACCATATTTCGATGAAAAAATTGCCCCGGAAATCAAATCTGGCAAGAAAGTCTTAATCGCCGCTCACGGAAATTCCCTTCGCGCCATCGTTATGATGCTTGAGCATCTTACTCCAGAACAAATTATTTCCGTTGAGATCCCAACCGGGAAACCACTCGTCTATGAGTTAGACGAAAAAGATCTCAAAGTCTTGAATAAATATTACCTCTAATCTCTCAAAGAAATGGACCGCCAATCGTCGCGGTCCGTTTTTATTTTTCATAGAGTTTTTGCATCAACGTCTTGATTAGAATTGTCTTTGGGGAACGTTTGAAATAATAATTCGCATGGCTTGCTTTATGCCCCGCATTGAAGGAACGATAAAGATAAGCCAAAAAAGGAATCTGCTCGTTTTTCGTTAGCGTTTTCTCTCCGTGAGTTTCGCGGAATTCTCCAGAACGATCTTGCCCTTGAAGAAGTTCGACGCATCTTTCCTTCGTGGTCTTGATGAATTCTTGCACCGTATATTCTTTGTATGGCGTGATATTAATCCATTTGCCGATGATTTCTAAAGTCGCCAGGAAATAGTCGGCAGACGTTTTCGGGTGATAACCCTCTTTTTCTAAATCCTTGCGAATGATCTTCCAAAGGGAAGGATTGTCTTTCACGCAACTATAAGCAAAAGAATTTGCCATTTCCTTATAGTGGCCCAAACTCGTGAAAGTATAGTAATTCCCGATAGCGTCACCGAATTTCTTCTTGGCATCCAAATAGCCTAAGGCCATGTTGTTTTGCAAAGTCTCGTGATCGAAATTCATCATAAAGCCTAAATCGATATTGGCTGATAAAGTGGTCACGAAAGGCAACTCGGTTAATTCAATATGCTGAGGGACGGGAGGATATGCCCTTAATTGAACGGCAACAATCTCTGTCGCCCCCATTTTGATGGCCAAATCGATAGGCATGTTATTCGTAAAACCGCCGTCCACGAATCGTTTCTTTCCGATTTTCATCATCGGGAAGATCGGCCAGCAGGCACTGGAGGAAAGAAGATAATTCATGATTTCTTCTTCCTTCAGCTCATGGCTGATGACATCGACTTCTTTCATCGCGGGATAAGAAGTAACGACGATACCTAGGGGGATTTTGCTATCTTTGACCTTTTTGGGATCTACCAAACTAGCCAACAATTTCTTGAAAGGGGCATTATCGACGCCACCATTGGCGATATAGGAACGAGTCAAGGGAACCAAACGTGACCCCGCTTTATCTTCCGAAAACATCTTCTTTTTGATATTGATCCCATTGGTGATTACATCATCCACGGTGATTGTTTCCCAAAGTTTTAAGCAAGCCTCATAATCGCCAGAGACATACATCGCCCCAATTAAGGAACCGATTGAAGAGCCGGTAACAAGATCGAAATGAATGTCTTTTTCATGGAAGTATTTCCAAACACCCATCTCATAGGATCCCAACGACCCTCCGCCGCATAAAACCAAGCCTCTTTTCATATCGTTATCTTACAAATTTTTAATGAATATTAAAAGGGATGCATCATTGATGGATGCACCCCTTAAGCGGTTTTTCTTAGAAAGAAGTCGCCCAGAGAGAGTGTAGATTGCAATAGGCGTAAACGGTGCCGTGTTCGACATCGCACCACTCTGCTTTTGGCTCTTCACCAGGGTGAAGATAAACAATCTCACAACGGTTGTCCGTGACTAAAGCCATCCACATGATGTAGTGGTTTTCGACCATTGGATGGGGATTAGAACCACATTTAGCGATCAATTTGCCTCCTTCATGTTCGATGACAGGGGTGTGTTTTTCGGTTCCAAGATCGTTGGTTTTGGCAACGAGTTTAACCATTTGCGCTCCGCAGCAAATCAAGCGTCCGCTTGATGCGGTCAATACGGTGATGACGTTGCCACAGGTCGGACAACGATAAAATTCGACATTTTCCATGGATTATTATTCCTTTCTTTTATCATTGTAGCATTTTAGAAAGGATGGTCGAAGTCTATATCAAAATGAAATTTAGGGTCGATCTCTTTAAAATGATGGATAACGGATTCGGCGATCGCTTTTTCTTTTCCTTCATCCTCGTAAGGGAGAAGAACGTCAAAAGAGAGGGTACGGTAGTCGTCTTTTTGAATGATTCTGAAATCGTGGATGGTCGCATTTTGATCGACATTCCTTGCCAATTGAACGACTTTCTCTTTAAAAGCCTCGAATTCTTCATCACCTATGGCGACAGGATCGATATGAATCAGGACCTCTACACGAAGCTCGTGTTTGATTTCTTTTTCGATTTCGTCAATCAAGTTGTGTGCAGAGAGCAAACTTTGGCTTTCGTCAACTTCCGCATGGAAACTGACGTAATTTCTTGTTGCCCCATAGGAATGGATGATGAGATCGTGGATACCAAGAATCTCTTTGTGTGAAAAGGCGATTTTTTTGATCTTCTCTTCTAAGTCAGGGTCATTTCTTTCTCCGAGCAAAGGACTTAACGCGTCCTTGGCAACCATTGCCCCTTCATAAAGGATAAAGAGAGAAAGAAAGATTCCCACCCAGCCATCAAGAAAATTCCAACCTAAAGGAGAGATTGCGAATAAGGCGGCCAGTAGCACCAAAGTAGTGGCGATGGCGTCTAAAAGAGAATCGATGGCAGTGGCTCTCAAGACCAAAGAGGAAATACATTTGCCAATGCCGAAATTGACATAGCTCTGTAACAACTTAAGAAGAACAGCAACGCCTAAAATAATGACGGTTGTGAGCGAATAATCCACGGGAATTTGTTCTGCGACTTTGGTGATAGATTCTCTCAATAGTTCCACCCCAACAACGAGGATGAGCAAAGCGACAATCAAAGCAGCGATGTATTCCGCGCGTTGATGACCGAAAGGGTGTTCTTGGTCAGGCTTTTTGGAAGCAACCTTAAACCCAATCAAGGTGATGATGGAACTTGCCATGTCTACAAAATTGTTGGCCGCATCGGCAATCAAGGCGATGGAAAGCACGGTCCAATTGCTTTGATAGTAAAGATAGAAGGCGGCGAAGAGTTTTAAACCAACCAAAATCAAATTGCTGACAATACCGAACCACGCCGCTAAAGAACCGTGAGCAGTTCTGACGTGATCATCGCCAACGTTTTGATAATTTTTGATGAATATTTTTCTAAGAAGATTAACCATGTTTTTCCGATGTTTACTTAAGTTTAGTCCGTTTTTGAGTTAGTACAAACTAATGTTATCTAGTTTTTAAAACGAGATGAACTTGAAACCTAAACTAAATTGCCTTAATATGTAGCCATGGAAGAGAAAATTGCTTCAACCCCAAAATATACCCCAAACCAAGAACTTGCCAACAGCATCTCGCATGCTTTTGGGGCTTTCTTGGCTTTGCTTGGCTTTCCATTTTTGATTGTCAAGGCTGCTTATACGGGAGACCCTTGGAGCGTTGTGGCTTGTTCGCTTTTCTTTTTTGGCATGATGATGACTTATGTCGGATCAGCGATCTATCACGGCTTAAAACCGTCAAAGGCGAAGGACGTGTGGCGGATTTTAGACCATTGCAACATCTTTCTTTTGATTATTG
Source organism: uncultured Erysipelotrichaceae bacterium (assembly GCA_902794835.1). Taxonomy (GTDB): domain Bacteria; phylum Bacillota_I; class Bacilli_A; order RFN20; family CAG-826; genus UBA4951. The sequence continues at coordinate 14,188 of CADBIO010000018.1, read as the reverse complement.
GCAGCTATTCTCCCTATTGTCTTGTCAGCCTAAGAGAAACATATCCCGCCTGGGGCTGGTCGATCTATGGAATTGTGGTGGGACTCGGTATTTTAGGAATCGTTTTAAATGCCGTCAGTTTGAAGACATTCAAAGTCTTTTCAATGATTAATTACCTCTTGATGGGTTGGATTATCATCATTTCTTTTTACCCTTTGACCATGGCCGTAGGCTTCTATCCCGGCGTCTTCTTGTTACTGATAGGTGGCATTGCTTACACCATCGGAGCCGTTCTTTATGGACTCGGAGGCAGAAAAAACCAATGGTTTCATTTCATCTTCCATATTTTCTGTCTCATTGGCACAATCTTCATGTTCTTTTCCATTTACTTTTTTGTGCTTTGACCCGCAACGATCGAAGAAGACCTCTTAAAAGAAGCGTCTTCTTTTTTTATTGCTTCTCTCAAAAAGAGAGAAATCGTTTATAATTTATCTCAGACCAAGGGGGTCATTATGAGCAGAAAGAAAGATAGTTCAGTTTTATTGGAAAATAGAAGGGCCTCTTTCGAATATTTTTTAAGTGATTTCATGACGGCCGGGTTGGTTTTGACTGGGACAGAAATCAAATCTCTTAGGGCCCACAACGCGACCATCAGCGATGCTTATATCATTCTTAAAAATGGTGAGGCTTATGTGGTGAATATGCATATCGCTGCCTACAAGGAAGGCAATATTTTTAACGTCGACCACCTGCGTGATCGTAAATTGTTGCTGAACAAAGACGAATTAGCCCGTTTGAAACGCAAATTAACGGCAACGGGAAACACCTGCGTTCCAACAAAATTGTTTCTTTCGCATGGCTATGCCAAATTGGAAATTGCCATCGCCAAAGGCAAAAAGCTTCACGATAAGCGAGACGCGTTGAAAGAAAAAGATTTAAAAAGAGCTGAAGCGAAAGGCCGAAGCGTAAAAGATTTCGAGGAATAAAATATGGAATATGAAGAGATTGTGACCTATTTTGCAAGTCAAAAAGAGAAAGTGAATCGTTATGATCGCTCCTCTTGGGACGACTTTGTCAAACGAATGGGGTTGCGTCTCTCTTTTCCTTTTATTCACATCACAGGTAGCAATGACAAAGAAAACGTCAGTCACTATCTTTCGCATATCTATCAGGCAGCTGAATATAAGGTCGGGCTTTTTACGCATCTAGCCTATGCCACCCCATTAGAAGAAATCCAAATCTCCGGAGAGCCGATTCCTGAAGAAGAATATGTGAGGATTTTCAATCAGTATCAAAAAGACTTCGAACGCGCCTCCCTTAGTGTTTTCGAAATCGAGACTTTTATCGCTTACACCTATTTCAATGAACAGAAAGTTTCTTTGGCTTTGGTTGAGGCGGGTTTAGGGGGCGATTTGGATGCCACGGTAATCCTAGGAGCCACTCCGATTCTTTCCATCATCACTAACGTTTCCCTGGAACATACTGCGGTTTTAGGGACAACGTTATCGGAAATCGCCGCCCATAAAGTGGGCATCGTCAAAGAAAAATCTATGGTTCTTTTAGGCAAAGTCGAAGAAACGGTATCAGATATCGTGCGTATCGACGCCCAAAGGAAAGGCTCCCTTTTCTTCACGGTGGATGATTATCATTTTGAAAAATATCGTGACCCTTTTTATGAATTTAATTATCGTCCCTATGAGAAATTAGAGATTCTTTCTTCCGCCCACTATTTGCTTGAAAGCGCGGCTTTGGCTTTGGAGGCGGTGAAGTTACTTCGCTTGCACTTTCCTCTCTCTGAGAGCGCCATCCGTCATGGCTTAATCGCCAAACCGCTTCCTTGCCGAATGGAACGGTTCCATAACGTTTTGATTGATGAATCTCATAATGTGGCGGGAATCGATCGCTTGATGGATAGTGTCACCTCGTATGCCAATGGCACCCCCGTCCACGTTCTTTTTGGGTCGATGCGCGATAAAAACATTTCTGTTGAGTTGCCCCGTTTAGGAAAAGACGCCGCCGAAATTGTGTTAACGACATTTGACCATCCTTACGCCAAAGATGAGATGTCTTACTTTCTTTATGAAGCGGATTACGCTTTTCGTGAGGATTGGAAAATGGCGTTAAATGGTTTATTGCAAGCCAATCAAAAGGATTTGATTTTAATCACTGGCTCCAGCCATTTTGCCAAATTGGCCCGCGATTATGTGAAAAAGGTGTTGCAACTATGAGCAAGCAATTCTCAAGCATCCAGAAGATTACTTTGGCGGCGATGCTTTTAGCGATTGCTGTCGTTTCCGGCACTCTTTTAAAGCTTATCAGCGTCCCCCACTTTGGCTTCATTTCTTTTTCTTTCACACCGACGATCGTTATCTTCGCTTCTTTGGCTTTGGGCCCCGTTTATGGAGCGGTGGTAGGGGTATTGTCTGATTTATTGCCGGCCTTTCTTTATCCGACGGGTGCCTATAACGTGATTTTGACGGTGGTCTTTGCCTTATTAGGGATCCTTCCTTGGCTTTTTGAGCAGATTACCAAACATTTCCGTAAATCATTGGACAAACCTTGGATTGTTTATCTTATGATTGGTCTCCTTTTTGCTGCTGTGGTAGTCATTTTTTATGGCACGGACCTCTTAGATAAGAGAATTTCTTATTATGGGGAGTGGTTTAAGCCTGTCGTTTTGGCGGTGAATTTTGTCTTTGACGTCCTTCTTTGCGTAGCCTTGCATTTCACCAATCGTTATTACCATAGGCAAGGAGAAAGTTACGAGAAGATGCCTTCTCCCAACGAAATTGCCTTGATTGCCCTTTTTTGTGAGATCCTCTTGCTGGTCTTCTTAAAAGGGGTTGCCTATTATTTCTATTTCTTTCTCATCGGTAGCAACACAAGGGTGGATTATTGGGTTATCGTCTCGATGCTTTTCATGGCTAGCCCCATCAATGTCCTTTTGATGTCCGTCTGCGTCCCCTGGATGACCCTTTTTGCCCACCGCAAAGCCTATAAGATGTCTTGATTTTCTCGACACTTTTGAATTAAAAAACAAAATTGTTAATTTTTTAGTGTAATTTTGATTTCACGTGTTATATTCACCTCGTCGGACGGAGGAAAAATATGGCGATTATTGATATTGAGAGAGCAGATCATTCCATCATTAAATGTGATACGGAAAAACACACTTTGTCGTACTATCGTTATCACGTGAAATTCACACCTTTGGAATGGAGGATCGTGAAAACGCTTTATGAAGCGAGACCGGGCATCGTGAAACGCGATGATTTAATTAAATTGATTTGGGACACGGATTCGGGGCAGAAACATTATGAGGCGTTGCAGGCCTCTGGGAAAAAATACCCCACCAGGACCATTGATGTGCATATTTCGTCAATCCGCAAAAAACTTGCTTACATCAAAGGGGCCCGCGTTGATTCGATCTATGGACAGGGCTATCGTTTGTTGATGTTGCAACGATTTTAAAGAGGTTATTAAAAGGAGATTATTTCTCCTTTTTTGGTGTAAAATTTCTTTATGGAACACAAACATTTTCATTCTGCCGTCGTGTATCAAATCTATCCCCGTTCCTTTTGTGACTCTAACGGAGATGGGATTGGCGATATCCCTGGCATTATTTCGAAACTTGATTATTTGAAATCCCTTGGGGTAGGGATTATTTGGCTCTCCCCGGTTTACAAAACTCCGAATGCTGATTTTGGTTATGATGTGGCCGATTATTATTCCATCAACCCGGAATATGGCACGATGGCCGATATGGACCGTTTGGTTGATGAAGCCAAACGCAAAGGCATCCGGATTGTCATGGATCTGGTGGTCAACCACACTTCCGACGAACATGAATGGTTCCAAAGCTCCATTCATCCCGAATCGCCATACCGTGGCTTCTATTATTGGAGGAAAGGCCGCAAAGGAAATACCGAGCCGCCCAATAACTGGACTTCTAATTTCGGTGGCTCTGCCTGGACCTATGTCCCTGAGGCAGATGCTTGGTATCTTCATGTCTTTGGGAAAAAACAGCCTGATTTAGACTGGCATAATCCGAAAGTTTTAGAAGAAGTGGAAAACATTCTTCGCTTTTGGCTCGATCGCGGGATTTATGGGTTCCGTTGTGATGTCATCAATCAAATTTGGAAAGATTCTTTGAAAGATGGCAAAAAGACGATTTGGGTCTGCGGGCAAGAACATTATTTGATGAAAGAAGGCAACCACACGATCCTTCATCAGATGTATCAGGACGTTTTCTCTAAATACGATTGCATGACCGTGGGGGAAACTTCCTATGTCGATTTCAAAAACGCAAGACGTTTCACCAACAAAGAACTGGATATGGTCTTCCAATTCGACACCATCTCCTCAGATCGTTTCCTTGTCCCGATTTTCAAAACAAGATTCAAACCAAGAAAATTCAAGAAAACAATCTTCAACTGGCAACGTGAATTAGATTGGAATGCCAATTTCTTAGAAAACCATGACCAGCCTCGCTCCATTGCCCGTTTTGGCGACACCAAGAAATACTACCAAGAATCCGCCAAAGAATTAGCGACATTACTATTGACCCTCAAAGGAACGCCATTCCTTTATCAAGGGGAGGAACTCGGGATGCTGGATTATCCGATGTTCACCCCTAAAGATTACCAAGATCCGGTGAATCATTATGTCTATGGCCTTCTCCGTCATTATCATTTCTCAGAAAAACGTTCGCTGAAATTGGTGCATAACGAAAACCGCGATAACGCCAGAACCCCAATGCAATGGAACGCCACCAAAAACGCTGGTTTTTCAACTTCCGAAAAAACATGGCTCCCCGTCAACCCCAATTACGAAAAAATCAATGCCGAAACAGAAGAAAACGATGACACGTCTATCCTCAATTACTACAAAAAGCTCATTGCTTTGAGGAAAGAAAACCCAGCGCTTCTCTTTGGCGATTTCGAGCCTTTGAAAACCAAAGGAAGCATCATGGCCTATTATCGTGGCTATGAGGGAGAAATGGTCTTTGTTTTGCTTAATCTCACCAAAAAAGTTCAATCCCTCCCCAGAAAAATCTCGACGATGATCGGAGATGTCCTGCTTTCGAATTATCCCCATGCCGGTTTGACCTACAAAAAGAGGCTCCGTCCTTACGAAGCATTGATCGTCAAGGTGAAATAATATTTTATTTCAGGTGAATAACGGAATTGAAAAAGATATACTTTATCAGGCATAAGGAGTTTTTGCTATGGAAGAGAAGCATCGCGAAGATTACATTTCTTGGGACGAATATTTCATGGGCATTGCCCAATTGAGCGCCTTAAGAAGCAAAGATCCGTCAACCCAAGTCGGTGCTTGCATCGTCGACGATCAGAACAAAATCGTCTCAATGGGATATAACGGGATGCCACGCGGCATCGACGATAATTCTGTCCCGTGGGGGCATGGCGATGGACTGGAAAGCAAATATCTTTATGTTTGCCATGCCGAATTCAACGCCATCTTAAATACCAGAGATGGGGCCCACTTAAGCGGTTGCAAATTATACGTCACCCTGTTCCCTTGCAACGAATGCGCCAAAGCCATCGTCCAAGTGGGGATCAAAGAAGTGGTCTATTTGGATGATAAGCATGGCGATGATTTGATTTATGAAGCCTCCAAGAACATCTTGAAGATGGCTGGCGTCAAATTAACCCATTACACGGGCAAAACCGTAAAAATCTCGAATTCATGAACATCATCGAAGTTGAAAATCTGACATATTCTTACGACAAAAACGAAAAGAACGCCGTCGATGGCGTTTCTTTTAGCGTGCCAGAAGGCAAATATGTGACCCTAATCGGGCATAATGGCTCAGGAAAATCAACGTTAGCCAAACTTTTAAGTGGATTGATTGCAAATTTTGAAGGGAAAATCACCATTTTCGGCAAAGAAGTGAAGAAAAACACGATTCACGAGATCCGTAAAAAGATGGGCCTCGTTTTCCAAAACCCAGACAACCAATTCGTTGGCTCAACAGTTAGAGACGACATTGCCTTTGGTTTGGAGAACCGGCAGGTCAAATCGGAAGAGATGGATCCTATCATCGATACTTATTCTTCCAAGGTCGGAATGAAAGATTTCCTTGATAAATCGCCGGAGAATCTTTCTGGCGGTCAAAAACAACGCGTCGCCATCGCCGGCGTTTTGGCGATGCACCCGGAGCTGATCATTTACGATGAAGCCACCTCGATGCTTGATCCCGTCGGCAAAAAAGAGATACTCGACATCACATTCAATTTAAGAAATGAGAATCCGAAACTGACCGTCCTTTCGATCACTCATGATGTAGAAGAGGCTTACCGTTCCGATTATGTTTTGGTGATGAATGCGGGGAAGCTTGTCTTACAAGGCACGCCACAAGAGGTTTTCGCCCATCAGGAAGAATTAAGGTCCATTCGCCTTGACGCTCCTTTCTTTTTCTCGCTGAAACAAGCGTTGCTTAACCGCGGAATCTCAATTCCTGATGAGATCGACACAGAAGCGAAGTTGGAGGATTTCTTATGCCGATAGAATTCTCCCGTTTATCTTTTGTCTACAATCCAAAAAGCCCATTCCAATCCTCGGCTTTGAACGACATTTCTCTTCTTTTGCCAGAGAAACAATTCATTGCCATCGTCGGGCGGACGGGCAGTGGGAAATCGACGCTGATTCAACAAATCAACGCCCTTCTTTCCCCCACATCAGGCTATGTTCAAATCGGCGATTTCATCAACCATCCAGAGAAGAAACCAAAACGTCCGAAAGGCTTAAATGACGAGGAGAAAGCCGCCTTTAAGAAAGAAGAGAGACGAATCTATCAAAAACACAAAAGCAAAGACATTAAAGCGTTACGTAAACGGGTCGGTCTCGTTTTCCAATTCCCGGAATATCAGCTTTTTGAAGAAACCGTCGAGAAAGACGTTGCTTTCGGCCCAAAAAATTTCGGCGTTAAAAAAGAAGATGCCATCCGTTCTGCCCATGAAGCTTTGCTGCGTGTTGGGTTAGATGAATCTTTTTTCCAAAGAAGTCCGTTTGAATTGTCGGGGGGCGAAAAAAGAAAGGTCGCCATCGCTGGGATTTTGGCAACTTCCCCCGAGATTTTAATCGTCGATGAACCGACCGCGGGCTTAGATCCAGCCGCCGCCAAAGAGACAATGGAACTGTTCACGAAAATCCGTGATGCCGGGACGACTGTGATTTTGGTTACCCATGATATGGATTTAGTTGCCACTTATGCTCAAATGGTGGTGGTTATGGAAAACGGTCGTGTAGAAAAAACATGTGCCCCTTCTGAATTATTTGGGCAAGACCTCACCCAATATTCATTACAGAACCCTCGTATCTTCGATTTCGCTCTTCGACTCAAACAGAAGGGGCTGACCATTGACACAGAAGGCATTCGCTCTGTCAATGATTTGGCGGAGGCAATCATCAGGAGTAAACAAAATGGCTAATTTCACGATGGGCCGTTATGTGCCTTATGATTCTTGGGTCCATCGGATGGATCCGCGATTAAAAATCTACGCCCTCATTATCATGATGGTCGCGATTTTCATCAACTATCCGACATGGACTATGACTTATACCATTTTGGGAATTCTTTTCGTCTTCACTTTAATTTTATTGTGGTCGGCGAGAATGAAATTCACCTCTTTGTTGAAATCGTTAAGCGGACTTTGGTTTATGGTGGTCTTTCTTTTGGTGATCTATATCCTAGTCCCACGCTACAGCGAGGGGAATGAGGATTGGTATTTCCTGATTGGCAATTTCAAGGTGTATTGGGAAAGTCTTTTGGAAGCGGGTAAGGTCTTTTTCCGTCTGGTGGTTATGCTATCTCTGTCTTTGGTTTTGACGGCAACCACTAAACCTTTGGCCCTGACCGATGGCTTAGATTGGTATCTCTCGCCATTAAGGTGGCTTGGCGTGCCTACTCCCATTTTAGCGATGATCATTTCCTTGGCTTTGCGTTTTATCCCAACGATTCTTGAGGACGTGCAGCGAATTTTGAAAGCTCAGTCTTCCCGTGGCGTTGATTTCAAACATGGTCATATCTTTGCGAAATTCCGGGCCATCATCTCCTTGATCATCCCGTTATTTGTCTCTTCTTTTATCCGTAGCGATGAACTAGCCAACGCCATGGAGTGTCGCGGATATGACCCAAGCACGAAACGCACCAAATATCGGAAACTCCATTTCCGTTGGTGGGATTTATTGGAATTTGTCATTGTTTCCGCCATCGTGGCTGGATGCTTAACGATCTGCATTACCGGATTTGACGCTTATTCGTTTTTCTGGGGGTTGTCCTTGAAATGAATTATTTCGGCTGCGTTAGTTATGATGGCAAAGCGTACTGGGGCTTTGAAAAACAGAAGGAATATCCTTCCATTCAAGGAAGTCTGGAAAAGGCTTTGAGCCAACTTTGTGGCCGTTGCATTGTGATTCATGGGGCGGGGAGAACAGACAAAGGAGTTTCTGCCAAAGGCCAGACATTTACCTTTAAAGCACATCGACAAATTGAAAATCTCGATCAATTCCTTACCGCCCTAAATCGTCTTTTGCCAAAAGATATCTATGTTCTTTCTTTAAAGGAAGTGGCAGATTCTTTTGACGCCAGGCATTCTTGCTGCGGAAAGGTTTATTCTTATTCCTTCCATTACGGACCCAGAGATGTTTTTGCCCCCATTGAATATCAATTGGAGATTCCGGGGTTCTCTTTAGACAGAATGAAAGAATGCTTAAATCTCTATTTAGGAAAACACAATTTTAAGAATTTCACCTCGAAACCGATTGATGTTGATCATTATATTCGCACCATTCAAGAAATCCGTGTCGAAGAAAACAAGGGACACGTGAAGGTGTTTTTCAAAGCAAACGGCTTTATGACTTATCAAGTTCGGATTATGATGGGGGCCGCGCTTCGTGTTGCTTTAGGGAGAATGAGCCTTGAAGAAGTCAAGATCGCTTTAGATTCGGAAAAAAGAAAAATCCTTTCTTACAAAGCTGACCCAATCGGACTAATGCTAGAAGAGGTGCTTTATGCTGAATGAGCCATTAAAAATCAATTACCATTCCCACACCAAACGTTGCGGACATGCCGAAGGGGAAGATGAAGAATATGTTCTTTCCGCTATCGAAAACGGTTATCGTATCTATGGTTTTAGCGACCACATCATGTTGCCAGGATTTCCTCAATTAGGGATGCGAGGAAATTATGAATTACAGGCCCAAAATTATTACGATTCGGTTAAACAATTAAAAGCAAAATACCAAAAACAAATTGAATTGCATTTAGGCTGGGAAGCAGAATGGTACGGCGATCTTTTCGCCGATTATTATCACGATCTTTTGGCCAAGAACACCGTGGAATATATGATTCTTGGGCAACATTGTTTCCTTGATCGGGGGCATTTTGTTTTCTATGGAAATATGTTTGACAAACAAGAAGCCATCCGCAAATACGCGTCAGACTTAATCGCCGGAATGCGTTCAGGCAATTTCATTTACGTCGCCCACCCTGACACTTACATGATTTGGTATGGGAAGTGGGACGATGTGGCAAAAGAAGTGGCAAGAGACATCATCAACGCAGCCAAGGAAACGGGGACCATCTTAGAAATCAACATGGGGCCATCTCGTTGGGGAAAGAAAACTGACGAATATGATTTCCGTGTCGCATATCCGAATGAAGAATTCTGGGATTTGGTTTCAGAAGCGGGAATACCGTGTATCATTGGGGTGGATAATCACCGTCCTTATGAACTGAAACAATCTCCTTATGATTGGGTTAGGAGATTTGCTAAGCGTCATGGGTTGACCCCGTTGGACCATTTAGAATTGCCATTCAAGGTCCGTTGAAGCAAAAAAACCTACTAGGGATAAAAACCTAGTGGTAAAATACGAAAGTCTAAAAAGGAGTTATTTATGGGAAGACACTTTGAAGTTCGTGCCGCTGCCATGGCCGCGACCGCAAAAGCCAAGAGCGCCATTTATATGCGCGCCTCCAAGGAGATTTATGCCGCTGCAAAAAGCGGTGTCCCTGACCCAGAATCTAACCTCGCTTTAAGAAGCGCTATCGAAAAATATCGCAAAACATGTCCGAAAGATGTCATCGAACGCGCCATTGAAAAAGCCAAAGGCGGAGATGCTACCGCTTATATCCCGGGCCGTTATGAATTCTTTGGCCCCGGCGGAAGCTATATCATCGTCGATACTCTGACTGATAATGTCAATCGTGCTCGTGTCGCTGTTCGTACCATTGTCACCCGCAAAGGCGGAAAAGATGGCAACGTGGCCTTCAATTTCGAATATAAAGGCATTCTTCAATTCAAAGGTGATGCTGCCTTACGCGATTCCGTCGAAGAAACCTTGATTTTAGGCGATATCGATGTCGAATCGGTGGATTTCGAAGATGGCGAAGTAGAAGTTAGACTCGCGCCAAATGACCTCGATCGCGCCAAAGAAGAACTGAAAGGATTAAACGTCACCGATTATGATGTCGCTGAATCCACGATGGTTCCAAACGATTTTGTGGAAGTAGGGCAAGAAGATCTCCAAAAATTGCATGACATGTTGGATCAACTCGATGAATGCGAGGACGTCCAAAACGTCTATACCAACGTTTCGAATCTTTAATCTTTGATTCTTGGCAAAGGAAAAGCCGACCATCGAGTCGGCTTTTTTGTTGGTTTCTTTAATGGATTTCGCTCCACATGACGGCCCAAGGGTCAACCATGATGAGTTTGCTTTCCTCGTATTTCTTTAAGAGTTCAGCGGGAAGGAATTCTTTTTTCACGAAGACCTCGTAGACATAATTGTCAAACCAGGCATCGTCCATGATGAAGAAGCCGTCTTTGCCGTTTTCTTTCCCCCAAGTGTTCTCGACCTTCCAACGATTTGGCTTTTCTCCTTCGAGATTGACCCCAGAGAAAACCATCGCATGGTTGCAGAAAGAAATGCGGGTGTCCATCCGTTGCCCTTTGTTTTCTAAGAACTTAATTCCCAGAAGTTCGTCTAAACGGATTAAATTTTTGGCGAGGAAGCCCTCTTTTCGGAGAGATTCCGAGGACACGTCTGCCCCAAACCAAATCAGTTCATCCTTTTTAAGAGAATCAATAACCGCTTTCTTTAATTCTTCTAAAGAGACATTGAAGAAAACCACTGGATCTCCCCCGATTACATTATTGACCCATTCAGAAGAATATTTTTGGTAATCTTGATAACCTGCCATCGGGGCGTGGCTTAAGACGATATAATCATCGAGATTGACGCCGATGTATTTTTCATAGAACTCAAGAGGAGTGGTCTCTTCGAGTTTTACGTATTTGTCATCTTTGTCCTTATATTCATAGGCGAATTTCTTCGGAGGGACGCCTAAGGAGACACATAAGACGTTGTAAATCTCGCTTAAGGCCTCTTCCTTTTTCTCTAAAAGCTCAGCTTCAGATGCGCCTGATTTTTTGGCTTCTCTTAGAATTTCGACGTCTTTTCCGATTAAAGCGTGCAAGAGGACGTTGATTTCACGGGTGTTGGAATTTACGACGTTATCAGGCATTAATTCACTTGGGATGACACCATATTTCTTCACGAGGTTAGAAAACATCGCGAAGTGTCCGCCATCTTCAATACCGGAATCCAATAAAAAAACATTTAAACGAGAATCAATCGGTTCATCGGCAACTTTTAAAGCTTTCTCTAAGGTGAAATTGGCTTTTTCAAGTTTGTCAAAGAATTGCAAATAAGCTTGAGAAAGCTCGATGGTCTTCACGTTTAATTTTTTGGCCAGGACCATGCGGATGACATTAAGTCCGGCAAACATCCAGCAACGTCCTGACTGTTTTTGATTGGTGATGGCACCGGCATCCACTTCAATGGAAAATGTGTTTTGCAACGAATGAACGACATCTTCGTCGATGGCGGAATTCACCAAACCATTGCGACTGACAGAACGACGAGCGACTTTCAACGTTTCCTTCTTCTCATAAGCGGCCCCGAATTTTTCAAGGTCTTTGATTTCTAAATTTTGCTTCATAGACAACTATCCTTTTTGATACGTGTTTGATATTAGTCCGAAATGACAAAAAGTCACCAAAAATCTTTTCGAAAAAAGGAATTGTTAGAGAAGCGTATCGCCTAAAATTTTTGTTGGTGGTACACTATTTGTATGAAATTACATAAGTTAGAACGTTTTATTGTCTACCCGTTTTTGGTGGGCCTCTTGGTGCTATTTGCCTTTTATGATCTCCCCATTATGCAGAATCTTTATGATCCTACGAACGTTTTTGGCCGTTTGGGAGAAAACGTCTCGGAGATACCATTGCACCTTTTAGGCGTATACGCGTCTTTCCTTTTATTTAAGACAAGAAACAAAGAGGTGAAATGGAAGAACATTCTTTTTGGGATCATTTACATCGTTTTAGCCGTCTTCTTCGCTGGCTATGGCGGCGCTTTGATTCGTGATTATACCAAAGCGGCAACTTATGGCTTCCCTGGCTGGTTGCCTTGGGTTTTGGCAGTAGTGGTTGGACTTGGCTATTTCGGATTAGGCTTCTTCGCCGCTTGGAAAACTCCAATCACCAAACGCGAAAATGTCATGGCTTGGGCCTTGTTTGTCGTGATTATCTATGCCGCGATGTTTGTGACCATGAATGTCTTTAAATTCATCTGGCATCGTCCAAGATGGAGATATCTTGTGACCTTAGAAGGAGATCCAGCATCGATGTTTGTGCCTGTTTATCATCTTGGGATGACTGGCGGATTCTCCAACAATTACGCTTCTTTCCCTTCGGGGCACACGATGAATGCCCTAGCCTTGATCGTTTTCTCCTTGTTTGGCTATGTCGATGAGAAGTTTGAAAGCAGCGCTTTCTTAATTCGTCTCTTTGCTTATGTTTGGGCTGTCCTTTGCGCCATCTCTAGAATCATTATGGGCGCCCATTTTGCCTCTGACGTCACGGCAGGTTTCTTGCTTGGCTTCCTCGTTTACGATTTAATGAGCACATTCCTTTTCCCTGCTCTTCTTAACAAATTTCAGAAAACGCAGCCACTTTCGGAAGAAAAATAAATCGTCAATTTCTCTCTTTTACAATTTGCCAACGGATGGTCTTTACATTTAGCCATCCGTTATCTTTACAATTTGCCAAAGTTTTTTATTTTTTAGTTGACACGCCACTTTTGGGCAATGATAATTATCGAGCGCGTTTCTTAAAGAAACAGTGCTTGTTAACGAAAGAAGGAAATCAAAATGCAGCGTCAAACTACAGTTGCTAAGCCTCTTGAGATCAAAAGACAATGGTATATCGTCGATGCAACCGACATCGTTCTCGGCAGATTATCCACCAAAGTCGCTGGTATCTTAATGGGATCTGGCAAGCCAATCTTCGCGAAGAATGAAGACTGCGGTGACTATGTCATCGTCATCAATGCCGCCAAAGTGAAACTCTCTGGCAAAGAAGGCGGCGAACACAAGAAGAACTATTACAACGTCTCCGGTTACAACGGTGGTTTAAGAACCCGTTCCGCTGGCGTTATGAAGCGTGAGTTCCCAGTGGAAATGGTCGAAAGAGCCATCTCTGGCATGCTTCCGCACAACCGCTTGGGCAGAGCCATGATGAAGAAGTGCTTTGTCTATGCTGGCCCAGAACACAAGCAACAAGCTCAACAACCTGTTGCTCTTGAAATCAAATAAGGAGTAGAGATCAATGGCAGAAGAAAAGAAATACTACGGCACCGGCCGTAGAAAGAGCTCTGTTGCCCGTGTCTGGCTCAAACCTGGCAAAGGCAGCATCCTTATCAATGGCATCAAAGTTGAAGACTATATGCCATATGCAACTTTAGTCCAAAACCTCAAACAACCATTAACCCTCACTGGCACCGATGGAAAATTCGATATCGATGCTGACGTCAATGGTGGCGGTTTCACCGGACAGGCTGAAGCAGTCCGTCTTGGCATCGCTCGCGCTTTGCTTGAAGCTGGCGAAGATCGTAAGACCCTCAAAGTTGCTGGTATGTTAACCCGTAACGCCCGTTCCAAGGAAAGAAAGAAGTACGGTTTGAAAGGCGCCCGTCGCGCTCCACAATTCAGCAAACGTTAATTCGTTTCCCGATTGTTCTCAAAGGGGCTGTTCGAAAACCTAAATAGGTAATCGACGGTCCCTTTTTATTATGAAAAGAGGCGAAATCGCGAGAAAACGCCTCTTTTGTTACAATATCT
>CADBIO010000017.1 GCA_902794835.1 uncultured Erysipelotrichaceae bacterium | reverse complement strand
AGGCAGGCAAAGAAGAAGATGGCATCGCATCTCCTTTCTCCAATTCTTCTTTTCCCTTATTTGCCCTCAGAATACGCAATGTATTCTTCCACAGAAGCAAAATGTTTATCGCTCTGATTCTTTTCTGAATCATGAGAAGTAATCGTGTTTAAGAAACCGATCGTGCCTCTAGCTACGCCCACGAATTGAGATCCTTCAAAATCATCAATATTCGAGACGATGAAGCCATCTTTATTGGTGATGGAATCAATGAGATTCTTTCTCTCTTCCTTAGAATGTGTGTCCAAGACACAATCAGTGTCCAAGACACAATCAAATTGTTTTTCTGACATTTTTTCTTTTCCTCCTTATGTCAATCGCCCATAAAGAAGAAAAGCCCCCATCGAGATGATGAGAGCAAATGAATCGACATTTTTTTCGTTCCCATCATCCAAGCTTTAGCACTTTGCTCAATCTTGAGTAAGTTGCTGACAGGTCATCGGGCTCGTCCCTCGCTGTTCTCTTTATGGTTGCTAACATTGTATTAGAGGTTTTTCGAAATGAAAAGAGCAATCTAGTAGGCGCATAATGCGCTTGCAAAGATTTCGGCTCAAAGGAAAGATATTGAGGGCGTTTTCATCGTCTTCATGCCTTTTTCCTGCCCTAATATGATAAAACCCCCGTTCATAGGGGGTTATTTTCAATGGAGTTCTCTAACAATTTGAACACAATGTGAACTATTTTTGATTTTTGCCTTTCATTTTGTAAACAGCTACTCAGATTTTGTGAACAGCTATAACGGTGCTTTAGTTGATTACACAAGCAAAATATTATTGAATTATGGGACATAATATGTTTTAGTAATAATGGAATTCACCCGTGGTAGCTAATGACTACCGCCTAGTGGGAATTCTTTTTATTTATAATTGACCATATTTTATCGATATCTTCTGGACAAAACTTATAATCTTTAAGAATTTCGCTTAAATGCTCTTTCGAATCAGTTCTTATATCATCTCTAAGATATGATTCTTCATCCCAGTTTTGTGGATTGTGAATTTTGATTCTTTGTGGCTTGTCCATTATTTTTTATATCCTAAAGCTTCCGCCGCCATAACCAGCGAAGCCTTCAAAAACTCTTAATACTTTTTTGCCCATATATGTACCTCAAACAACTATATGCATATATAGTTGTATTTCTTTGATAGAATAGCACAAACCCAGTTTGTTTTGTTAGTTTTTATAACACGTCGTCAATATATTAATTATTTACGCACTAAAATAATCTACCCTTCCCATAGGTATCGACTACCCTTTCCATAGGTAAAGCATATCCCTCACCATAGGTATTAATCTTTGCTCTAATTTCAGCCTTCAGAATCGAACTAGCAAGCCAAGAAATAGTCAAAAATAAAGAAAAAATGAGCTTTTCAGCCCATTTTTTCGGTTTTTCGCATATTCCACTTTGTATCAAAGTACGGATACGATTATGTGTGCCTTGTTCAATTTGGACACAATCGTACACCAGTTGAACGATTTCGCACATTTAAGGGGCTATTTTCGTACACTATTTTTGGTTTTTCGTACAACTAACTATATTTCTATAGTTTCTTTTTTTGATCTCACTTTATAGACAATATAAGAAGCGCCTAAACCAACAACAGATGCTCCGGAAATGGATATACAAATAATAAAACCATTCACTCCAATTTGTTTATTATCATTAAAAGCTTTTAAATAACTATCATAAGATAAATATTCTTTTGAATCTGTCTTAACTATATATGCATAGGTCCAAGAAGTTCTTCCCTCATAATTAATAGAAATAGGATCTCGATTAGAATCAATATAGACACTAATAATGGTTCCGGTTACTACCTCATTTTTAAAGTTCTTGTCAAAGAATTCGTAGTCCATACTACTGATTCGATATTCAGTTGAATCGTTTTTAAGACCAATAGCGTAATCATCGTCATATCTATCAGGAATTCTTCTCATATACTCAAATTCGCCAGATACCATGACAAGATTTTCTTGCTTAACGGGTGAAGAAGAAAGGCTTGGTATCCCCATCATTAAGCCAATAAGCAATGAACCAATACCGAAAATACACACAAAAATGATAGAAACAATAAAACTGTGTTTAGCGGCACCTTTTACATTTTTATTATCGAATCTGTGTCGATAGCCGAGTTGTTTATCATCTTGTTTGAGTTCTTTTCCGAAGTTTTTTCTTATGGTTAAAAACACCGCTAAAAATATAAAGAATAAAGGGATGCATAAAAAGGTGATAATTAACCATCTAACGTTTTTCGTAGAAAAATAACCAGCAAGGCTTCCACCTAAAAGTCCAAAAAAGAAAACAGCAAAAATGATAAGAGTGCCAGTTAATTGGTTTTTTCTATATTTTGGATAGTTCTCTCTAAACTCTTTCCCTATTTTGGTTAATATATCACTTTCCCTATCCTGATTATCTATCTGGGTACCATCTACTTGTTTTTCTTCGCTTGTTTGTTCAGATAAAAGCTTATCGGTTCTCTCTTTTAATAAAGTGATGAATTGTTCAACACCGACTGTATTTTTATCAATGTTAAAACCAAAAGCGGGTACGCCAGTAATTGAATAAGTTCTATTCATCACAAAATCAATCGTTCTAATGTTCTTTATGTCGTATTCTCTTATTTTAATAAATCTTCTGACATAAACTTTATTGCCTTTAATTGCCTCAAACTGAGAGTGAACTAAAAGGACAAACAAAAGAGCAAAAAGACCAAATCCACCACCAACAATAACAAAAACAAGGTTATTTGATTTTTCACCAGTGGATAAAATTACAACAAGTGAGACAACAGACAAGCCAATCCCAAAAATAAAAAAGAAAAAATAGACTAAACCAATGATCAAATTAGATGTTCTGGTTTTAATTTCGAAATCTGCAGCTTTTGGATATCTAGTCAATATAATAATCGCAATGAATCCCAATACCAATAAACTTAAAATAGCAATCGAAGCAATTAACATGTATTTACAATACAACAAACGATTAATAAAGAAAATTAACTTAGATGAATGTCATTTTAATTTAAAGTTATCTCTCAAGACGCTTTTAGGTAAAATCCCATATTTTAATGCTAGTCTTATTTCAATATATTCATATAGCCCATCACTAATATCACCTTTATCATGAAGTTTTTTGAAAAACGACATAGATAAAGCATAATAATGGATACTTTTTCGGTAATCATCATAATCCATCAAACTCTCCTCCTAATAGCTTTACTAATTGCTCTAAGAAGGAACTTATTCCAATTATTTAAATGCAAAGTTAAACCATTTAATTGCAAAGTTCCTCTATTTAATTGCAATCTTAGGTTCCTTAACTGAGGTTTTGCTTTTGGTATTAAAAGCCACTATTACTTCTCATAAAATATGGATACAACAGTCAAAAAAGATTGATGGAATCAAACAAAAAAGATTGATAGCAAGTATCAACCTTTAACCTACAAATTGGTGCCCCGCCGCAGAGTCGAACTACGGATTGGACCTTACCATGGTCCCGTTATACCGTTTAACTAGCGGGGCAAAGCGCCTGTTTTGACGCGAAAATGATTATAGATAATCGGCGGAATATATGCAAGGCACAATTACAAAAACTTTTTATTCCTTCAATTCGCCGAACAAATCATAAACGCCCGCTTTGGTGATTTTGATGGTCACGATTTCCCCTTCTTTAAGCGTTTTCTGGCTGCGGAAGAAAATATTGCCATCGATGCCATCGGGGGCATTCCAATAAGAACGGAGAGAATACATCTTTTTCATCGGATCATAACCGATAACGAGCCCTTCCATCGCCTCTCCCACGCGAGATTGGTTTTTCTGGAAGGCGATTTCTCGTTGGGCTTCCATGATTTCGTCATGACGGGCTTGCTTGATTTTCTCAGGGACTTGGTCTTTCCTTCCATAAGCGGCCGTCCCTTCTTCTCGCGAATAAGCGAAAACCCCAAGATGGTCGAAACCGATTTCTTTGATGAATGACAAAGTCTCTTGATGGTCTTCTTCTTTTTCGCCCGGGAAGCCAGAGATTAAAGTCGTTCTTAAAACGGCATGGGGCATCCGTTGTTTGATTTTTTGGAAAAGAAGTCTCATCTCTTCGACGTTCCCGTGACGGTTCATGAGTTTCAAGACATGATCGGAGGCGCATTGGATCGGAATGTCGAAATAAGGCAAAATGGAACGAGAATGCTCGATGAAATCCAATTCTTCGTCGGTGATTTCCTCAGGATAGAGATAAAGCAGGCGAAGCGAATAGAACCCCATCTCATCTAATGCTTTCATCAAAGAAAGCATATCCGGCTGATGATTAGGGAAATCCTTGCCATAATGCATCGGGTCTTGGGAAACCAAGGAGATTTCTTTGATTCCTTGCCGTTTCAGGATTTTCGCTTCCTCTAAAATCTCCTCCAAAGGACGGGATCTCATCCTTCCGCGGATATAAGGGATGGCACAAAACGCGCACATATTGTCACATCCGTCAGAGATTCTTAGATAAGCCGAATAAGAGGAGGTCGAGATGATTCTTCTTAAAGGAGAGATCGGAAGTAAATCGTTTTCTCCGAGCAATTCCCCGATTTTCTGATGCAGGGTGTCATAATGGTCAATCGGAACCCAAAGATCTACTTCAGGGATGGCTTTTTCCAATTCTTTGAGATTCCGTTGGACAAAACAGCCGACCGCCACCAATTTGGCGTCATAATCGGCCATTTGAAGAATGGTCTCGATGGCTTCTTTTTTGGCGTCTTCGATAAAACCGCAGGTGTTGACGATAATCAAAGAAGCACCGGCAGGATCGGCGGAAAGTTCGTAATGATCGAGTGGGAACATCGCCAAAATCATCTCCGAATCAACGAGATTTTTCGCGCATCCCAAACTGACTAAGCAGATTTTCTTCATGAAAATTATTTCTCTTCGTGGGCCCCGATTTCAGGAATCGAGACGACCATGATATTTTCGTTTGGATAAGATTGGCTCATCCCCTCCATGAATGAGGCGAATTCTTCGTCTGGGACGAAACAAATGATAGAACCGGCCAAACCGCCCCCCATCACACGGGCAGAGCCACGTTTAAGATAAAGAGAAGCTCTTTCGACGGCTTCTAAAGGGGATTGGCCATAACGTTTCCCGATCATCACGTTGTGCAATAAGGCCATCTGAGATAGCTGAGTTTCTTTCTCTAACTCCAAGAACCAGTCGAAATTATCGTTTTCAAACGCTTTTTTGGCTCTTAAGACACGCTGGTCTTCGCCGAAGAAATGAAGCGCTCTTTCTCTGGCCCTCTCGTTGATTTCAGCCGTATGAATCTTTGCATAGAAAAGCTCAGGCGAGACTTCGCTAAGGACCGTTTTCCCAAAGACCTTGCTCGCCACTTCTTTCATGTCATTTGGCATTTCCGAATAAAGGTCGCTAAGCCCTTCGTGGGAAGAGCCTGGATTCACCAGGACGATCTTCATCGGCCAACGAGGGAAGGGAAGAGGCTCGACTTTAACATGCTCTAAATCGCCGAAATCCAAATAACAGACCCCGCCGAAAGAAGAACCGCATTGATCAAGCAGCCCAGAGGCTTTACCGAAGAAAACGTTTTCGGCATATTGCCCGATTTTGGCTTTCTCGATCAAAGAGACTTTTCCTTCGTTAAAAAGGGCGTTTTCCACTTCTGCGACATAAAGTTCGAAAGCGGCGCTAGAAGAAACGCCAGCCCCCGAATAGATATCCGAGGTAATCAACGTTTCGAAAGCCCCGATCCGATATCCTCTTTTCTGGAAGCCAGATAAAACTCCTTTGACTAAGGATTTGGTGGTCCCATATTCCTCTTTTTTCGGCTCAAGGTCATTTAAGTCGACATCAAAAGAACCATATCCTTCACTATAGAAATGAATCAAATCGCCTTCCAATGGATTGACGGAGCCTTTGATTCCTTGTGAGCAAGCGGCGACCAAACAATGGCCTTTTTGATGGTCGGTATGGTTGCCGATGATTTCCAAACGGCCATTGGAAACAAAATGCCGTTCGGCTTTATGGCCATATAATTTTTCGAAGATTGCGTCTTCTTTTTCGAATGTTTTCATAAGGATTCTCCCAACGCGGATTTCAAGAAACGATGAAGCCCTTCCTGGCCTTTCTTATCTTCTTTAAAGACAGCGACGTTGCCTAAGATTCCGCGACATACGTCATTGATATATCGCTCTGCGCTTTCTCCCTGACGGATGGCCTCGATCATATCTTTGAAATCCTTCATATCTGGGTATAAGGACAGATATTCTTCCTCGGAAAGTTTGGCAGAGGCCTCCGCTTCTTTGATTTGCCGTTTTAAACGGGCAGGGAGGATGAACAAGCCAGAGGCTTCGATTAAGCCAATGCCTTCCTTTTTAATCGAGAAATATTCCGGATGGGCATGGAAAAGGCCTTCGGGGTATTCTTCGGTCTGGCGGTTATTTCTAAGCAAGAGGTAAAGATGATAGACCTCTCCCGTCTTTCTGGCCAAAGAGGTGATGGCGTTGTGGCGAATTCCGTTTTCGTTGCCGATGATATCATTCTCCAAATCCTCATAAGGAAGCCAAGCATCCATCACTCGGCTAGCCAAGGAAATGACGTCCTCACGGTCTTTCCCTTCGAAATGTAACGCGGTGTCGTAGAAAGAAAGAATCGATAACGTGCTGCCTTTCTTGGAAGTAAAGACAGTTTCTTTGTTTTCGGCTTTGAAAATTGGCAAAACAGGAAGCCCGCCCTGGAAATGTTCGTGGTCAAGAATCGATCCTCCGACGATCGGAAGGTCAGAATTCGAGCCCATGAAGAACGAAGGGAAAAGGTCGACGAAATCAAAAAGCCGTTCAAAGGTCTTCTTTTCGATATGCATCGGGACATGCGAATCGATAAAGCAAATGCCATGCTTCTCAAAATAGCCATAAGGCGAATATTGGAAATACCACTTCTCACCAGCCAAAGTAAGAGGAACGAAACGGATGCTCGAACGAGCTGGGTGTTTATCATCGCCATAATAACCAAGGTTCGTGTGGCAAAGACGGCATTTTGGATAATCCAGCGAGACCTTCGTCAGCAATTTGGCGATGTCTTTGTTGCTTTTCTCCGGTTTGGAAAGGTTGATGGTGATTTTTAACGACGGGCCATCCGAATAGGAAGCCTCCCATTCGAGGTTTTCATCGACTTTGGTTTTCTGGAAATAATAATTGGCAATCGAAATCCGATAGAGATAATCCATCGCTTTTTCATCGGAAATAACTCTCAATTGCTCGAATTTATGGTTGATTTCTGAAGGCTTTGGGGAAAGGGTTCCCATCACGAAATCGGCTCGGCGAAGGGCTTCTGCCTCATCGACGTGACGTTGTTTCGTCTCATATTCCACGATTTCCTCAATCAAAGAATCAGGAACGGAAAGAGAAAGAATCCGTTCTTTGTCGATTTTCCCTTCGTAAGGAGCTTGTTTGTCGAAGAAATGAAGCAAGACATTCTCAAAATAAATCTCATCTTCCGGATCTAAATCCAAATGAGTTTCGGCGTAGTAAAGCAATTCTTTGACGGTCTTTTCGATCATAATCTTTCCCCTTTCTTCCAGAATTCATATTGAATGAAATTGTGTTGTCCTTTTTCCGTGACGCTCATGCGGGTGAAATCGAGGGCCTCGTATTGAGGCTCGACGGCAATCGCATAATGGAGCTCTTGTTGATTCCCGTTCGAGAGAATCTTGTCAAATGGGCCATAATTGGATGTGTAAATCACGACATCGTCATAAGAAGAGGTCATTACCATCCTATATTCGTCGTTTTCTAGGATGACATGCGGCTCATTCCAATTGCGCTTCGCCTTGTGGAAAGCGTGGTCAATGCCATAAGAGCCACGGACGGCCAAAGCGGGGTTTTGCAAATCTTCCCCAATCCGCTTCCCTTGCGAGAAATCAAGGAAAGACGGGGTTTTCTCATATCCTTGTGGGATTAATTCGGCATCGTAATGCAAAGATTCGTCGGCATCGATATAAAGAATGTCCTTTTCAATATTCCGATGGGCCCCGAGATTGAAATAAATGTGGTTGGTTAAGCTAGCCGGGGTCGGTTTAGCGGAGGTCGCCTCATATTCGATCCTCAGCAAATTTTCGTTTTCGGGAAGGAAATAAGAGACACAGAGCCTCAATTCTTCTGGAAAGCCTTGATCGCCGTCAGGAGAGATCAAAAAGAAATCGACCCTCGCTCCTTTTTCCTCTTGGGAAAGGTGAGAAGAGAAACGTTGGAAGGAAAATCCTTTTACGCCCCCGTGGAGGGTGTTTTTGCCCTCGTTAGGGCTAAGAGAATAGGTCTTACCTTGATAATGCAGCTCCGCTTTTCCTAGCCGACCGGCGATTCTTCCGATCGTTTTGCCATGGTAGGCATCGCAATGAAGCCAGGAATCATAATCCTTCAATCCGGCAATCATTGGGACGTCATCAAGCTTAATCTGATAGATGCCGGCGCCGAATTCGCATAAGACCACTTCTAAGCCGGAAGAATTTTTCAGGGTGATGAAATTCTCGCCGCAGATGGTTTGTTGTTTAATCTTCATAGGGGTCAATCTCCTCATAAAAGGCCATGAGTTCTTTTTGGGACAGTTCCTTGGGAACGGGGTAAAGAGGGTTTCCTTCCTTAGCCGCTCGCAAAGCCAGCGACGGAATGTCTTCTTTACGGATGAGATGAGAGAAATAATTCGGTATGCCCAATTTCTCCTTGAGCGTGTCGATCCAGGAAATGAAAGCAAGAGCTTTCGTTTCTTTTCTCTCCCCGTCCTTTGTAAGTTTAATCGCCTCGGCAAGAAGCGACAACTTTTTATCCGCTTTTTTGCCATATCTTCTTAACATGTGGGGCAAAATGATCGCATTTGCCCGGCCATGGGGGACATGATATTCGCCCCCAAGAGAGTGGGCGATGGCATGAACGTATCCCACATAAGAACGAGTGAAAGCCTGCCCCGCATAATAAGAGGCTTTTAACATGTTCGAAGCCGCTTCTTCGTGATCCGGATTCCGATAGAATTCGAGAAGGTTATTTTTGATCAGACGCACCGCCTTTAGGGCCGCGGATTTGGTTTTCTTCGTAAGCGCGTTCCCAATAAAAGCCTCGACGGCATGGGTTAAGGCATCCATCCCGGTGTCAGCGATGATAGAGGGAGGCAGGGTTTTTAACAAATTCGCATCCAAAAGGGCGATTTGTGGGACGAGTTTGGGGTCGCTGATGGCAAATTTCTCTTTGGCTTTTGGGTTGCTTACCACAGAAGCGATGGTCACTTCGGAGCCGGTTCCCGCGGTAGTTGGGATGGCAATTAGCATCGGGTAACGTTTTTTGATTTTCAACAAGCCTCGCATCTTGGGTAAAGAAAGGCCGGGGTTTGCCAATAAGGCCCCCACCGCTTTCGCGGCATCAATCACTGAGCCGCCCCCAAGAGCAAGCAGAGAATCGCAATTGGATTTTAAAGCGATCTGGTGGGCGTTGTTGATACTATCAAAGGTCGGATCTGAGGGAATAGAATCATAAAGAATCGGCTGGATCCCCACCTTGGCGAATTCCGCAAGGAACTCTTGGCCATATTCGCTTTTTTTCACGGTTTTCGAGATCATCAAAAAAGGACGGATATAGCCTCTTTTTTTAAGCACGGAAGGAAGGGTCAGCAAACTCCCCTTCCCTTCGATAAGCTCTGGCTCAGGGAAAGCGACCAAAGGCAAAGCGATCTGATTGAACAGAAACTGGTAACACCGGCAATAGAAAACATGAAAACAATTCATAACATCATAAGAATGGGGCGATCAAACGCAAAAATCCCCAAAGTATCCCTTTCTTTCTTCGCCACTTTTTCCATTCCTCGAGGGTGACTTCGTGACAACGATTCAGGGTTTTCTCGAAATCTTCCTTCATCGGGGCGACGATGTTTTTTCCCAAAAGCAAGGTCCCGTTTTCGGAATGGAGGTATAAGGAACGATAATCCAGATTAATGGTGCCGACGGTGGCTAAAGTGTCATCACTTAGGAACGTTTTGGCGTGGATGAAGCCTTCGCTGAATTCGAAAATCCTCACCCCTTCTTTCAATAACCGCCCATAATTGAAACGAGTTAATTCATAAACGAGCTTTTTATCGGGGATCCCTGGGGTGATGAGACGGACATCGACCCCCGACATGGAAGCCTGAATCATCTGGGTGATGAGTTTTTCTGTGGGGATAAGATAAGGCGAGGTCATATAGACATAATGTTTGGCCGAGCCAAGAATGGAAAGATAGGTCCCCTCTCCTGCGGGATGGTCGCCATAAGGGATGTCCCCATAAGGCAAAACCAAGTCATTAGAAATCGGAAATCCCCCGATTTCATCGATATATTTCTCAGGTTTGTAGTCGTTGTAATCGATTTCGCTTTTGCGATCGAATTTGCAATGCCATGTGGCCAAGAAAAGCAACGTATAGCCATAAACCGCTTTCCCAACGACTCGGATGGCGTTATCTTTCCAAACCCCGAAACGGGATTTCACATTGATATATTCATCCGCGATATTCGCCCCACCTGTATAGGCTGTGTGGCCATCGATGACCATGATTTTACGGTGGTCTCGTTGAGAATAACGGACGTCGATAAATGGTTTGACCCTTCCATAGACATGGGCTTTGATCCCTAATTTCTTTAATTCTTTGTCGTACAAAACAGGGGTGGATTGGACGTTTCCGATATCATCCCATATGACTCTGACATCCACTCCTTCCTTGACTTTTCTTTTTAAGATTTCGAGGATGGAATCCCACATCTTCCCTGGGGTGATGATGAAATATTCGATGAAAATGAAATGTTTCGCCTTCCGAAGGTCTTCTAACATCGGCTGAAACATATCATCGCCAAAAGGATAATAGGTCACCGCTGAATGATCATATAAGACAGAATCGGTGGCTTTTCGTAAATAATTCGCGGTTCTTATGGCTCCAAAAGAAATGGCTTCGGCCTTTTGGATGACCGCCTCATCTTGCTCCCCTCTCCGGATGATTCCGAAATAATCGGAGAAATATTTTTTCTGCCGCAAACTTCGATATTTATGGGCCAAAACGAGATACATCAAAGGGCCGATGATCGGCAGCATCCCAACGATGAAAAGCCAGGCGATTTTATAAGAATCCTCGGCGTTGGTCTGGACGATCACGATCCCGCAGACGAAATTAATCGCCCATAAGATCACCACCGTCCAAACGGCCGCATCGGTGTTTAAATATCCATTGACGATGGCGACGACCGCCAACACAAAAAGCACGAATTCTAGGATGACGGTGAGATAGATGATCAATTTCTGCCAAAAACCACGACGAAAAAATCCCATATACCCTAATTTTAGAGTAATGGGATTGTTTTGTGAATGACTTCTCTATTTAGAGAAGAAAACGTCCATATATTGCATCTTCGTTCCGACGGGGTTGCCATTATGGGTGATGTTGTCCACCCATTTTCGGATGGTTTCTTTGGTGTTTTTCCCCAAGAAAGCCTCCTCCAAAGACGGTGATAGTCTCAAATAATCTTCCCAAGCGTCATCCATCAATTCCTTAAATGATTTCTTCGACATCTTCCCTGTCGTTGGGTCTGGCCATTCACGGTGAGCTTCGTTAAGGAAGTCGATATCGCCATAGACTTTTTTCAAATCCCTAGGGTAATTGAGGGAAAAAGCCATCGATTCGGCACCGATTCTTCTGGTCAGCCAACGTTTGAAAGCGTGCGGCTTGTTGATGAATTTCATGGCTTTTCGATAATCGTGCACAGAAAGGAAATAAGAATCTTCTTGGATGCTAGGATCTTTGTCGCTTACACGATTGGCTTCATAAATCATCTTGCTGATTTTCATCAAAGAATCGTCATCCAAAGACAGACAATAATCAGGATTCTCATTCCAACATCCGTATTCTTCCCCCAAAAGTTTGTCGATTGCCGACTCTGTCTTGGTATGGCAAGAAGAATAGAATTTAGCTAAGATGGGGTCATCGCTAAAGCCAGTTTTGGCATAAACATAACGATGGCAGTTCCGATCTAGCACATAATGGAGGAAAAGCCCGCGGATAAAGGCGAAAAGCAATTCTTTGTCTTCGCTCGTTTTGGCATATTCGATCATCGCATAGTAAATATCGGTGATGTCTTCCCGATGCAACGCATTTCCGAAATGGCTGATTTTCTGATATATCTTCTTGTCATGACGACGCCAAGGGAGTTGTCCGAAAAAGAAGAATGGATCTGGGCCTTGAGAGGCTAAAACGGTCGCTTTGCGGAATGCCGTTTCTTTAGGAAGATGCGAATCCGCGAAAATATAATGTGTCGTAATGGCTGGCATCAATCGTCTCCATCAAAGGCCTCAAAGCCTTTTTTCGTCTTGATTTTATTCACCTTCACCGATTTCACGAATAAGAAGATCAGCAAAGAGATACCTAAGCAAACCAACGCATAGACCGGAAGATAGCCAAAATTGAAATCAGGGAAAAGCAAGAGGGTGCCCAAAGCGATTGGGGTGATCGTCTGGGCGGCCATCGAAGAAGCATAATAATAGCCCGTGAAGGCCCCGATTTTCTTAGAAGAGCAAAGTTCGACAACCATTGGGAAAGAATTCAAATGGACCAAGGACATGCCAAAGCCTTTGATGAACCAAACAACATAGATGATAAATGGGAAGGTGCCGTCGCCAGCCGAGCCTTTTAAGACGGTGAAGTTCATAATTGCCCAGAAGACATAAGAGGCCAAAGAAAGGGCTAAACCAGAGAAGACCGTCCACTTGCGCCCTAATTTGTCGGCGATGAAACCGCCGATGGCAAAACCGATAACCGAGCCAACGCCGCCGACAATCGTGTTAATCATGTTACTTCTTGTCGAAGCGCCTAAATAATAAATGGTGTAATTGCCCATGAAGGTGCCGATGCCATTATCGGCCATAAACCAGAAGAATTCGGCGCCCAAAATGAGGAAAAGCATCGCCTTGTTGGCTTTGGACATTGGCTGGTCGTCTTCGACTTTATCGACGACTTCCGCCACTTCTTCGCCACGACGGAGTTCCGCTTCCATCTCCTTCTCGATTTTGTTTTCCTTGATCGTGAAGAAGAGAACCAATGCGGAGATGACCATTAAAAGAGAGGCAATCAAGAAAGGAGCTTCAATCGCCCAAATGTTTTGGAAAGCCCAAGTATGCGGGGCCGGGACTTTATCCCCTGCTTCATTAACGATCATCTTGGTGCCTAAATATTCGCTTAAGACAAAGAAAATGCCGACTACCGTGGCAAAAGCCCCGCCGATATAGCCCATGATATTGATGATGCCGTTGGCTTTAGAACGGAGTGGCTTCGGTGTCATATCTGGCATTAAGGCGACGGCAGGATTGCGATACATCATCATGAAAATGACGACGATGGCCATCATGGAGACGGTGCCAGCGATATTGTTGTAATGGAAAAACAAAGGAATGAAAGGGAAACAGACGGCGCAAACGAAAGTGCCAACAAGGATATAAGGCATACGTTTGCCGATTGGTGATTTTGTCTTGTCGGATAAACGGCCAAAAATCGGCAAAAGAATCAACGCGGCCAAATTGTCCATCGCCATAATCACGCCGACGAGATATTGGACCTCTTCTTCCGAACTAGAGAAAGCGTCTTTGAAAAGCTGAGTCAATAAGGTCGGACACCAAGAGTCGTAGACTTGCCAAAGTAGCAAAATCCCGAAGAAGGCGAATCCGATGATGAAAGTTCTCTTGATGTTGAGCTTAAAAGGTGCTGCCGTGTTGGAAGAGGCCTCTCCCGTCATAGGCGCTGATGTTTTATTTTCCATATTTGAGTTTAGTTTAGCACTTTTCTTTTTTACGGAAATACCGATTTTTATCGTCTTGATTTTGAATGAAGAATGTTTTTATCGGTATTATTTGATACCTAAATAATAGATATTTTATTTTAATATTCAGCAATTTTATCGAATATTTTTGTTACCTAATAAATCATTCATCATTTTGTTTTGGCGGACTCCACAGAAGTCCTTCTTCTTTTAGATAACGCCGTTTCAGCATATTGAATTTCTGCTCGCTGAATTCTTTGGGGTTCTTTTCGAAATAATCGTGAAGCCGTTCGTTGACTTTGTCGATGAAACGAACATAAAAGGGGTTGGTCTCCACCGGATCGTGGATGACTTTGGGTGTTTCTTTTTCATAGGCGAAAAGTTCTTTCCCTTTGATTGCCCCGAATTGGAGGATCAATTCCTCAAAAGTCGGCAGATGTTGGGACAGATAGGGCTGTTCGAAGCGATAAGCTAAGGCAATCACGTCTTTTTTAAGGGCCACCGCTTCTTCTTCCCGATTCATCCTCGTGGCCAAATAAGAGGCCTCATTGGTGCAAAAAAGTTGCCGCTCGACATCTTCCAATTCACTGAAGCAGACCATCAAAGATTTCCAAAAATTCATCATCGTTTCTGGTTTTTCTTCTTTGAGATGACAGACAGCATCAAAGGCTTCATTGACCGCCGCTCTGCCTTTGAACCCCAAACCATCCAGTTTCAAGGCCTCATAATAAAGAAGGTCAAGATTGGCTAAATCAGCGTAGGACAATTTGAATTGCTGACGGACAATCTCATTATGGAAATTCAAGATGATCCTCGAATAATTCTTGGCATGGTCTTCTAATACTTTTTTGGCCAGGAATTCATAGGATTCCCTCACATTTTGAGAGGTTAAAGTTTCTTCGTCTTTCATTGTCTTTTATTATAACGCAGAAAAAGAAAAACCGCCTCCACGAAGAGAGACGGTTCTTGGATAAAATCCTTATTTCTTCGAGCCGACGAAGTCAAAAACGGCTGGAAGAATGGCAACAACGCCAGAAACGATCGCTAAGATGCCACCGATTACCCAGCCAGCGCCAAGCGAGGTGCCATCGGGAACATCGACTTCCTGAGCGCCGCAATACATCAGCACTTCAAAGAACATCAAGATTCCGCCTGCGACTAAAGCAAGGACAGCGACAAGATTCAAGACTCCAGCGAATTTTTCCAAAGTTCTGATCTTGAGGATTGGCAAAACGACACCTGCGATGAGGATGAGGATTGCGGCAAGAATCAAAACAAAGGCAATGACGGCACCGGCGGTGACGTTGATTGCGCCTTGAGAATCCGTTTTTGGTTGACCAAAGATGGCAACGACGCCAGAGACTTCACTCGAAAGTGTGCCAAGACCGCCTAAACTCGCTTTCCAGATCACGGCTGGGGTTGCCAACATCAAAATGAAAGCAACGATAGCGAGAACAGCGGCGCACGCTCCAGAGAATTTCAAAACCTTCTTCATATTCATTTCTCCTTTCCTGCGACCCATTATAAATTATTTTGGCAAAATGCTTCCACAAGTTTTTCTGAGCCTTTCTAAGATAGATCAGACCGGCGTAATGAACTTTTTTCTTGTTGAAAAGATAGGTTCCCGCCTTTTCAACATCCCCCAAAAGGAAGGATTTCAATCAGAGAATCAGGGCAATTTTGATACAAAAAAAGCTCTAATTTTAGATTAGAGCATTTTCGATGGTGGCCCAGGCCGGGGTTGAACCGGCAACACCTAGATTTTCAGTCTAGTGCTCTACCAGCTGAGCTACCGGGCCATGCGTCTGGCGGACCATACGAGATTCGAACTCGTGATCTTCTCCGTGACAGGGAGACATGTTGGGCCGCTACACCAATGGTCCAAACGCAAGAGATATTATCTAAAAGCAAAACCATTTTTGCAAGCATTTGCGAGAAAAAGTTTCTCTTTTCTCAAAAGAAGGCGAAAAAGGCCTCCGAAGAGACCTTTCGAAAATGTGTTTTCGCTTAATAATTTTGAACGCTGAGTTCAAAGAAAGATTGGGACGCACCACAAACAGGGCAGATTTTCGGGGCGAATTTGCCAATCACGATATGGCCGCAGATACGGCATTTCCAGACGCTTAATTCGTTGCCGACGAAGACCACGCCGCCTTTGACGTTCTCCAATAATTTTTTGTAACGTTCCTCGTGTTTGGCTTCGATTTTCCCGACCATGCGGAATTTGGCGGCAATTTCCAAGAAGCCTTCCTCTCTGGCTTCTTTTTCGAATTGAACATACATGTCGGTATATTCGTAATTCTCCCCTGCTGCCGCGGCGGCAAGATTTTCCTCGGTCGAGCCGATGCCATCAAGATATTTGAACCAGAGCTTGGCGTGGGCCTTTTCATTGAGAGAAGTCTCTTCGAAGATGGCCGCGATTTGCTCATAGCCTTCTTCTCTCGCTTTTTCGGCAAAATATTGATATTTGGCGTGGGCTTGGCTCTCGCCAGCAAAAGCAGCTTTTAAATTGGCTTCTGTCTTAGATCCTTTTAATTCCATTAGATGTTCTCCTTATTGGCATCATTATAGAATGAGGAAAATGGTTAATGATAACTAATCTTTTTCTTTTTCCCTGTGGGAAACTTTTTCCATCGGATGGGAAGAAAATGGCTTCAGAAATGTTTTTGGGAGGAATTGTTTTATCCCAATTTGTTGCCCGATTTGGGGAGATAACGCCAATATTCGACATTATCCAATGAAGCCGAAGTATCGACCATGTAATGATAAACGGCTTCACGAAGAAGATGGGCCCTTTCACCAAGGGGTTTGGTCATGTCCGGATAAATCGGGCTGGAAACGTGGATGACGGCCCTTGGTTTGAGGAATTTTAAGACCTTATGTTCCTCATAAGTCGTGCACATGGCAAAAACAGGCGCTCCCAATTGAGCGGGGTAGGTGAAACTTTGGTCCGGGAAAGGGCGGATTCTCGTGGAATATGGCCAAATATGGGCCTCGGGGAAAATAATGATCGGATGTCCGCGGTGATAACGTTTTTTGATGCAATCATTGAAAGCTTCCCCTTGTTCGGGGTAGGAGGGCAAAGGGATAACGGCTAACATCCGCAGCAACGGAATGAGGATTCGATGGCACATGACGTTGTCCGAGGTGACAATGAAAGTGTGCCTTGGGGAGCACACCCCTACTGGGCCAAAAATGGAATCGGCGCGGGTTGTGTGATTGCCATAGACGAAATATCCTTTTCTTCCGAGATGGGCTTTTTTGATTTTTCTTTTGCCGACGACCTTGAATCCCCAGCCCAATTTGCCGACGATCCACATGATCGGGAAAGCGAAAACATAATAAAGGGTCTCCTGGATAATCCAGTATAAAGGCCTCCAGACGTAGAATTTGTATTTCTTCGGCAATGGTTTGTTCACGAATTTGCTGCCGGAGAAATCATCATTCAGAGGATCCGAATAATATATCGTCTTTTTGGTCTTCATTCCTTTTCCTTCGAAGTTTGTTTCATTTTCGCGGTATTTTCGATCAACTCGACCATTTGTTTCATGCAACGGTCGAAATCGAATTGCTCGCAATAGGTTTGATAACGTTTTGCCAATTCTGCTTTTTCTTTTGGATGCTCGAACCAATAATCGATCTTTCTTGCCAGATCTCTCGCATCGTTGAGTTTAAAAAGGTTGTTTTTTTCCAAGGCGAAATAACGGGTCGCGCTTTTTGGTGAGTCATTGATTAATGGCACCAGCCCACCAGAGATGGCCTCTAAGCAAGAGATGGCCTCGATTTCCACCTCGGAAGCGTGAACGTAGAGATCAGACATGTTGATCTGACGAATCAATTCTTCTTTTTTGAAGAAACGATACAGGGGGTCCACGTGATGTTTCGCGGCAGAGCGCTGCATTTGTTTGAGTCTCGGGCCAGAGCCTGCGAAAACAATCTGAATCTGGTCTTTGTGCTTGGATTGAGCCACCGCTTGAATTAACAACGGCTGCTTTTTCTCTTTGGAATAACGCCCTGTCATCAAAATCACGAATTTGTCTTTGAACTCGGGGTCGCGTTCGATTTCGTGAGGTTTAAAATCCGCAGAGACGCCATTAGAAATGACATAACCTTTGGTGGTCCTGCCAATGGCTTTCTCAAAGGTGTCGCGGATAAATTGGGTTGGATAATGGATGGCATCGACGTTTTTGTACATCCCCTTCCAGAAATTCTTATAAACCAAACGATTGGCGAAAGGTGAGCCCATAAGGTTAAAGAGATGGGCGGTGACATTCTCTGCTTGAACATGGAAGCCAGCCGAAACCGGGATGCTCATATCGCGAGCCACCTTAACGGCTTTCCTTCCAACGGCAAAAGGCATCATGATGTGGACTTCATCCGCCCCTTCTAAAGCTTCTTTGATGGTTTTTTTCTTCGGCACGGCCAAAGAAACGCCGTTTTTATCGACGATGGGTTGCAAAGGCCCGGCCCAGAATGTCCGGACGATATAAAAATTTTCTTTTCCTTTTTTATCTTTATCAGGGCAAATGACGCGCACCGTATGGCCGGCATTGCGCAACGCATCGATGAGATGGATAGCAGCGATCGTCGTGCCATTGTTTGCTTTTCCGAATACGTCTGCGACTATTGTGACTATCATTTTTGTTGCCTCCTGGCCTTGATTCTAAAATAAACGCCTGGTGAGGCGTCTCTATTTTAGCCAAGTCCATCAGTAGAAACAACTAAAGAGGGCGTTTCAAAGACAAAAGAAAGGCATTCAAAATGGGGATTTACCAACGATTTTTCACCTTTTCGGCAAAACCGATGAGGTTTTCGAAATGAATGTTTTTCCCTTTGACGCGGAATGTTCCCGAGAAACGGCCGAAAACTTGGTGCTGGTCGCTTTGGATCAACAAAGCGTTGGTGTTGCTTGCCCGGTCAAAAAGAGGTTCAAAGATGAGATTGATGTCTCCACTTTCGCTGGTGAAAGTCCAACGTTGAAGATAAACCTCTTTGCCTTTTTTATTCCTTGGGATATTGAAAGAGACGTCTTCTAATTTATAGGCACGTTGGTCGAGAAAAAGCATATTCTCACTCGCTTGACTGGTATCGCCAAAGCCATAGCCCAGATTAAAAGCGATGTTACGCCCCTCATAAATTCCATTCATCGAACTCCAATACCAGGTATTTGAATAGGTCCAAACGCCCCTGCCCCAATCCAATCCTCCAAAAGCATCATCGCGGAATTCATAAGTCATGTTCCCGAAGGTGAATCTCCCTTTGGCTTTAAGGAGATTAATTTTCTGATTGTAGTAGAAATGACCTTTTTTCTTGAATGGGGTGGCGATGACCATCGAATGAGGGGTTGTTTCCTCCAAGGAGATGTCACAGGAGAAATCTCTCCCTTTCGCGACGTTTTCCATCGTGCAAAGGAGATGCCTTTTGCCATTTTCGTTCAAGAAAACCATCGAGAAATGTTTTCCTTTTTTCACGACGTGGCCTTGTTTGGAGGTGCTTGGGAAATTCGTTTTCCCAAACGTCAGCCAATCCATATAGGATTTGGTGTAATGCTGTTTATATTTGAAATCAAAGACCGAAACTGAGACCAGGCCCATGTAGGAATTGTCATCGATGGTCAAAGCAATGCCGTAATATTGGTCGCCGATATAGTAATAATCCCATTCTTTAATACGAGATTTGCCTGCTTTGATGGCGTTGCGGTCATAATGTTTGACCAAATCATAGGCAAAGCCGGCTTCCAGGAGATTCCCTTCTTCGTCAAGAAGTTCCCCTTCTTTCATTTGATGTTGTGCCATAAAACCCTCCTTTCGGAAGAAAAGAGGCACTACGTGTCTCGTTATTCTTCGCCAATCTATTTCTCTTGTCAGAAGAAAAGACGATGAGGTCCAAAAAAGATGGGGGAGAAATGTTGTTTCTCTTCTTAATCTAACTATATCACCATTTGAATATTTCTAAAGAAAAAGAAGGGACGGGTATGCGTTTTTGGAAGAAATGCCTCGAAAGCCATTCTAAAAAGGAAAAACAGCCTTGGGAGGTGGATGTTTTTTCTCCGTCTAGAAAGGATTGTTTTTACAATTCGCCATAAAAGGTGTATATTTTGTCCCGTGCGTTTTATTTGTTGAATTTTATGAATTATTTCACCGATTACAATTTCTTCGACGATTGTTACACCTTAAGACGAAACGGTTATCAAGGACAAGATAAGCTTTCCCTCCTCCAATTTCTTGTGATGGGCGGATTGTTTCTTTTGATCGTCTTGGTTTCGATTCTTTTAAGAAAAGTCAAGAAAGAAAAAATCTTTCTGATTTATAAGGTTCTTTCTATTGTGATTCCGCTTGGGGAAATCATCAAGATTTCCTATTCCAGCTATTTCGACATCCTGAATGGCGAGGGATTCAATTGGAGCGGGATTTTGCCTTTATACACCTGCTCGATGGTTCTTTATTTTTTGCCATTCGTGGCATGGGGCAAAGGAGGGAAAATGCAACAATTCTCGATGGCTTTTTTCACCACCATCGGTTTGGTCGCCGGCCTCTCGAATTTTGTCTATCTTTCGGCGGCTGGTTATTATCCGATTTTTTCCTATGGCGGCCTTTATTCGGTAGTTTTCCACGCTTTAATTGTTTTTGTTGGGGTGTCTTTGATGATCACTGGGATTTATGTCCCGACGGATTATAAGACCATCAACCGTGCTTTGATCCCCGTCTTTATTTTCGGAGCTCTCGTTTTGCCTCTCAATTTCGTCATTATGGCCGCGACTAGACAAGGTTGGACCGACTATATGCTCTTAGTGAAAGCCAACGGATTCTCGCCATTTGGGGATTGGTCAGATTGGTTAGGACAATATCATCTCCGTTTCCTCTTCTCCTTCTTTATGCTGTTCATCGTTTATCCTTTGGCGACAGCCCTCATCACCTACCTCGATATCGGTGTTGTCAAATTAGTTCAACTCACCTTCCATAGAAAGAAAGAAAAAACGGCCTGAGCCGTTTTTTTTATTCGTTAACGAGACTTTTTATCCGAGATTATTCGACGATATCTACCCTCGAGACAATAAAGGCGATCATGACGATATCATCAAGTTTGGCCTCAGAAATCTCTAAACGATAAATCCCTTTCCCCATTCTAATCCAGCTCTGCTTCTTCTCATTCCACGGGTCTTTCATCGTGGTAGGGACAATGGAGGCTACTTCTTTGCCCAAATGGGTGATTTCATATCTTGTGATGGTTTCGCCATCCAAGAGGTGATGGATCTCGTACCCTCTGTTTCTTAGATAGTCCCAGCAATTGACCCCATCGATGCGGAAACTGCTGGTGTTCATCATGTCGACGCCAAAGCCATCGGATGAAGAATTCATCACCTTGCCGACTTTGACCGACTTTGTGGCTCCATTTTTGTGGTTAATGAATTCGTAGACATTGTTCCCGATGGGATTGAAGCGGGCTAATTTCACGTCATAAACAACGTTTTTGTTATGGTCTTCCACAAGATAGCTTTGATTCATCTTGCCACCGAAATGGAAGAATAATTTGGTATCGCTCAAAAGAACCCCGGGCTCATCTTTCGCCATATTGGATTTCACTTCCTCTTCACTGAGCGGCTTGTTTCTTTGAAGGGCGTGCTTGGCTTTGATGATCATAACGACGCCAAGGACGTCCAGCAGGACGCCGATGCTGATGACAATGACATTGATGATGGGATTGATGTTTCCTCCCTCTTCGGTTTTCAGGAAAAACATCGCGACGCCGATGCCAATGGCAATCAATCCAAAAATGATGATTGAAACTGCGGAGATAATTCGATTCGCGCCTCTGGCACCTTTGAAAAATTTGTTGTTTAGTTCCATAATTGCTCTCTTTTCTTTGTCATTATAACAAATGCCATAAAATTGTCTAATTTATATCCCCGGCTCTAGAGGGAACGATGAAAAGTCATCACCGAAGTGACCAAATTTGGGCATAATAAAATCCCTTACTCGCCAACATTTGGTTTTCAGGGATTGATCATGATAATTATTTGTCAGGAGTGATATCAGTCCAATCGGTTAAATCAGGATTGGTTAATGATGCTTCTCCATAGGTGAAGGTTGCTGTTAATTTTTGAGCGGTTGTTTCTTGACTATCCTCATCAAGGGTTTTGGATTCTAACGTGACGGTGGTGACTAAGCCATCCTCATTTTTGCCATTGGCTTTGAAATATAGCCCTTCGCCGTAAGTGACGCTCAGTTCGAAGGTGCCACTGCTCTTATGATTTTTTCCGGAATCGGTTTCCGTTCCTTCAAATTTGGCGTAATATACCGCATCTTCTGGGAATTTCCCTTCAGACAAATCGAGAGGAATCATTTTTTTCCATTGCGATAGCCCCAGATTGTAGAAGTCTTTCCCGACCATATAGTTCTTTCCTTCGACACTGGAATAGGCATAAATATATCTGTCTGTCCCATCGACGAAAGAATAAGAATTTGCCTCACTGCCAAAGGCGGTGAAATCAGATGTTCCATCAATTTCTTCTTTAAATTGAGCATCCGTGCCTAAGGACATGGTGACTGTCATATTGGTTTGTTTGAGGGTCTCTTCGAAATAGATGTCTAAGACACTCTGAGCGCCCTCTAAATCGTCGCCTTCCAGTTTAAACGTGCCTTCTCCTCCAACAGAAACGCTGCAAGCGGATATCGTTAATGCAGCTAAGACAGAAGCGCCTAACAGACATAATTTTTTCATCAATTAAATGTTCCTTTCAAACGCTTAACATTTTAATGCTTTGTTAAATGAATTCAAATAGGTTAAGAACGACAAACAAAAAGGATGCGGAGCGTGGCTCTATGATGTTTATTGGCGTTTCTGCAAACGAGAGACCATACTTAACGCAATGGCACAAACTAACCAAGCGGATGATTCACTATCCCATCTGGATCTCACTGGTTTTTATTGAAATAACGTATCGATGTCTTCTCTTTCATAATCGTGTTATGCCGTCATATTTTCTAAGTTGCATACAATTTTCAATTTTCACATAAAAAATGGTACAAACATGAAAAAAAGAATGTTACAAAGATGAAAAAGGCCACTTTCTAGTGGCCCTAATTACTTATTTGACGATTTTAGAAGTCAACTTTTTCTAAGCGTTTTGCTGAGACCTTATAAACAATAATATGCAAGGCAAATGAGATGAGAATTGCGGCAGTCAAAATGGCAAATTGAATACCAAGATGCAAATTATTTAAAATATCCAAACCTGGTATAAATGGTAAGCCAATAGTAAATATACCGATATATACAACAAACCCTAGAATGGTAAACAATGTCGACATCACGATTGATTTACCATGCTTATAATAAATCGGGAAGAAAATGATGTCCGCAATAGCGTATCCAATAAGAGCAATCGCTAATAGAAGGACATAACTATCTAAACCTAAACCAGGAATCATATATTCGCTTGGATTTTCCGCTGATTGAGCAATCGCATTATTGATAATTCTTGCCACTGGATAGAGGGCTGTCATTACCAAAATAAAGGCGATTTGCATAAAAATAACTGTCAGTATTCTTGCCATGACGATATCTTTTTTACGTACCGGTAACAAAGTGGAATAAAGTAAATCGTTACTTTGTTGACCTTTATTCGCGCCCAAAAAGAGGATTGGATAGCAAGTTAAAACATAGATAAATCCAATTCCTAAAGGATAAGAAGGAATAAGAATCATAAAAGGGAATAAAACAATAAAGACATAGCAGATGGGATGCATCGCTAATTTGAGTTCTTTATAAATCAAAGCTTTCATTTTCTTTCTTACTCCTTTCAATATAGACCATGATTTGTTCTAAATCAGGTTCTACGGGTGCGATGTCATTTTTTAAGAAGACATCTTTTTTATCCGCGTTGATTAATCCTTCAATACGATCATCAAATTCTTTGTAGGCAATGTATTCATTTAATAGTTCTTTATTAAAAGTTTTATCTTTGATAAATAAGTAGGAATTAACAAAGTCATTTTTCGTGCCTGAATAAATGATTTCTCCATCATGTATATAGGTGATATCGCTCGCACATTTATCTAAATCACTAGTGATATGTGTCGAGAAAAGAATCGCTCTATCTTTGTTTTTAACAATTTGTCTAAAGATATCTAAGATTTCATCTCTTGATACAGGATCTAATCCTGATGTTGGTTCATCTAAAATTAATAATTCTGCATGATGAGATAAAGCAATTGCCACAGAATATTTGACTTTCATGCCACTACTTAATTCTTCTAATTTCTTATCTTGATTTAAATTGAATAAACGACACGCTTCATCAAATTTCTTTTGATCAAACTTCTTATAAAACCTTTTAGTAACGTTCACTAATTGACGAATGGTCTTATTTGGATAGTAATTG
This sequence comes from uncultured Erysipelotrichaceae bacterium, assembly GCA_902794835.1. Taxonomy (GTDB): domain Bacteria; phylum Bacillota_I; class Bacilli_A; order RFN20; family CAG-826; genus UBA4951. The sequence continues at coordinate 1,969 of CADBIO010000017.1, read as the reverse complement.
AGTTCACTTAAAGCAAAACCGATGCGTTGTTTATTTTCTAATTCATTTTTGCTCATATCCGTATCAAAAGCAGTAATCTCGCCTTTTTCATAATGAACGAGATTCATAATGCATTTCAAAGTTGTGGTTTTACCCGCACCATTACGGCCGATAAAACCCATTATTTGTCCAGGTTTAACTTCAAAAGAAACGTCTTTTAATGTAAAAGAAGGATATGTTTTTCTAACATTTTCTAATCTTAATATGTCGCTCATTTAATTTGTTCCTCCGCGATATGATAGAAGGCATCCGCCTTTAATATAGCGATACCTCTTTGTTTATCACCTAAAACCATTAATGTTTCGCCTTCTTTGATATCAAACATTTCCCTAGCTTCTTTTGGTATTGTGATTTGACCTTTAGGTCCCACTTTCACACTGACAATGAAACGGTCTTGATCATTATTGTTCATATTCTTACTTTTCTTACCTTTCTTACTTAATCATAGTCATTACATTGTAAAAGTCAATAAAAAACAGTACCGAATTGTATCAGTACTGTTGTATACACTTGTTCCAGTGCAACCGATTGAACATAAGTTTGCTTACTTGCAACCGATTGGCTACTTTTTGCTCTAATCTGTAATCTATTGTTTATTTTCTGCTCAAAAGTGTAAATATCGGGCACTTTTTTATTTTGCAGAACCTATTAATCTTTCCTTGGCAAACAAGCAACGATAATAAGGCCGATTAATCCGAGAAATAAACCTCCAAAGAACCAACCTGCTACACTTCTGTTTTTATGTCCGGCAATAATCGGACAAGCGATCATGCTGATAACTGTATTGATAATTCCTAAAACTGTAAATACTGGTGATATTTCCATTTCTGTGCCTCCAACATCCATAGGGTAATACACAAAAATGAAAAAGTACGTTTCTGTCCCCACATTTGGGACAAACAATTAATTCTTCATTAGCTCAGCAATATCGTCGGTTAAAAAACCATTAACATCCATTTCGCCATTTTCGCCTATTGTGAACAATGCAGTTGTATACCCATCTTTTAGTTTATAGCCTTTGTATTTTCCTTGATGAGTGAAGACTCTTTGGTTGGTTGATCCACGGAATTGAAGATAAACATTTCTTTTCTTCAATTGGAATCTCCCAGCAACGACAATGTCTGCTAAATTCCATATCTTTAATTTATAGCTACTCAATTCTTTTTTTGAATAACCAGTAAAAAGGATTACTGTCTTACCGCTTGATTTTAAATCCTTAACTATTTTTAATAGTTCTTCGGCTTGATCTAATGGCTCTCCACCATGAAGAGTCACGCCATCTAAATCGTTTTCATTTAGTATTTTTAGAATCTCTTCTGAAGATAATGGAGTTCCACCTTCAAAAGACCATAAATGCGGATTAATGCATCCCTCACAATGTATGGAACATCCTTTTAAATAAATTAATAGTCTTTTCCCTGGACCATAAAGATGCTCATTGTCAACAAGCATCATTCTCTGGATATTAATCATTTTTTAACTTTAATTGTATTTTCGACTTTAGTGGTATTTCTAAAGAAATCTTCTTTTTTAGTTGTCTTAGATTCAAGAGCTAAATCTTTTAGAAGTTTATCTAATTCTTCGAGGCATTCAGTGCCTTCCATGTTAAAGGTCTCGGCATCGATTTCGCCGGTATCGCTAACGTTAACAACAATTTTCTTTTCTGGCATTATTCGTACCTCACTAACACTAATTGGGTCTGAGTTCCCTTTTTTACTTCTTGGACGGCATATCCCATTTGTCTAGCTCTTGTATAAATTAACTTGGTTGTGCCATCTCTAAGATTCGCATTTGTTCTTTTAACAACATTTTCAGTTTCTTTAGATATCTTCAGGAGTCTATCTCTAATCGCACCTTCATCAGTGGACCAAGAGCCTTCAGAGTGATCGATTAATCTTCCGTCGTAGAACGTTTGAGATACTTCTCTAGT
>CADBIO010000016.1 GCA_902794835.1 uncultured Erysipelotrichaceae bacterium | reverse complement strand
TCCCGAAAAGATTTGGAAATATCCGTCATTTGCTCGAAGTCATAGACTTTCTTGACGTAAATCCAGCTGTAGAGTTGTGTGGCGCGGAATTTCTTCTCGCCTAGGGAAAGCATCTCTTCTTCGAGGGCTTTCAGGGTGTAGCCAAAAAGGTTCTTTTTCATTGTTTATTTTGCCGGGGCTGCGGAAGTTTGGGCATAGACGCCTTGTTGCTCATTTCCGAGAATCTCGCTGAGTGGGGCGCTGGTTTTTGCCACATTGGAATCTTTATGAAGGACGGCGTAATAAAGGGCCGTTTCTCCTTCTTCGTAAGGGAAATATTGTCTTTCTTCGACAAATTGGAATTCTGGGTGATTGGCCATGAAATCAAAGATGGTCTGATGGCCTTCTTTCTTTGAGATGGTGTAGATCATGTAAATGAAAGTCCCACCTTCGGCCACGAATTTGGAAGTCTCTAACAAAGCCTCTTTTTCTTGGGCGAAAAGTTCATCCATTCCCCCTTTGTTGAAATGCAAGAGATAATCTGGCTGTTCACGGATGAGGTCGAAATTCGAAGAAGCCGGGGCGCAGATGACCAAATCCTGAGGGCGAGAGATGGAGACGAGCAAAGAATCTAAGGACGAGCCAAAGAAATTGACGTTCTTCAATTGCTTTTGTTTGATCAAACGGCTGACATCCGCATATTGATCGAGATTAGGGACACCTAAATTGATGCCGATTGAGGCACCATAATTTTCTATCACTTCCTTCAATAGGGAAGAATCGGCGTTGCCATTCCAAACGAAGATTTCATTGGGCTCTTCGATATGATATTTGTCAACGATCTCTTTGGTGACCGGTTTTTCTTTGAAAAGGGTTCCGTCTTTCATCAATGGATTTTTGCGAAGGGATTCTTTTCCCGCGTAAGTGAGGATGCCTTCAACATGGCTTTCTTTGAAATCGGGGAATTTCGCGATCACTTCTTCTGCCGGGATGGCGGAAGTGCGGACACGGACGGTCGAAGAGAAGGGACGATTGTTCTTTTTAAGGATTTTGTAAGTCGATCCATAGCCATAATGCTCAAAAATCTTAAGCACCCATTCTGGGGTATTGAAACGCAAAGAAAGGTATTTATTGGAATGTTTGGCGATGCTTTCTGGGATGAACGGCCCTTCTTGGTCTGCTTTGGCGATCAATTCGGAGGCGGCATTAAATTTTTCTTCGCTTAGTTTTTCTTGAAGAATCGCAATGATGTCCTCTTTTTTGATGTGCTTATAAAAATAGAGGTTGGCAAGAGCGAGGGAAAGCGTGCGCTTTTCAGCTGGGGTGTAGTCGGTAAGATCTTGAAGCAAATATTCAAAAAGAATATGGTGTCGAAGCTCGCAGCCGACAATGCCGGCAACCATGCCTCTCATCGGGCGAAGATTGACATTCGCCTGGAAGATTTTTCTCAGTGCTTCATTGAAATACGTATCGTTTTCAACGACATCTTCCAGCACTTTTTCCGCTAAATCGAATTCTTGCATATAGAACCTCCACTGTATATGGCTATTTTTTAAGATCTTTCTGGTGTCTTTCGAGGGCATCGAGATCTGCTTGTCTGCCTTCAAAGGCGTCACCAAGATAGAGTTGGTTTGGGTCGTTATAATCCAAATCGGCACGGTCTCTTGGATCGGCATCTTCCTCTTCCTCGGCATGGTGGTGTTCATCGAAATCATCCTCGGTTTCATTCACGCTCATGATGTTCTTTTCCGTGAGATAGCGAGGATAATCTGGGTTGATGTGGGTGTACATTTTGCCTTCTTCGATGTATTCGAAGTTGATTTCAAGATGGATGGAGAAATCAGAAAGCGTTTCGATGAGATAGTTCGCGAGTTTATTTTCAAAAACCTCGAATTTCTTCGGAAGTTTCACGAAAACCACCGTATTCCAGGAGGTTTGTTCCACCCCATCATGGAAGAGCAAAGAATCGCACGGGGCGTAGAAATTAATGTCTTCCTCTGAGGTTTCCAAAAGGTTGGCGATGTCCGCCGTGGAATCCTTGGAATAGTGGCCGACGACATATTGGTCGAGCCCGAGAATTTGAATCGTGATCATACAAAAACGTCCTTCTAGAGAAGTATATCATATCTTCCTTAAAAGGAAGTCAATTTCTTCTAAAATCCTAGAGGACGTCTATTAATTTTCAATAATCGAGTGGGTCAACGTTGACAGTTATGTCCACACCAGAGAGGCCGTTGAAGCGTGGCAAGGCTGCCTTCAGATATTGAAGCACCTCTTCTTGCTTTTTGAATTTCAACAAGAGGATGCGTTTGTATTTCCCATTGTTGAGGGAGTAATAAGGGACGATTGGTCCAACCGTGGAAAGGGATTCGATTTCTTGCATTTCCAATTCTTTTTTGAAATCGTAAGAGGCTTCGATTGCTTTTGTTTCGTTTTTGCTGTTGAATTCCAGCAAAACAAGATAGGTGTAAGGGGGATATTGAGCGATTTTCCTCTGATTCATCTCATACCGGAAGAAGGTCTCATAATCCTGCTTGGCCCCAAAACGGATGGCATAGTGGTCGGGATTGTAAGTCTGGATCATCGCTTCCCCCGTTTTTATCGACCTTCCACTTCTCCCCACGGCTTGGGCGATCAATTCAAAGGTCCGTTCTGAGGCGCGATAGGTTGGCAAGGACAGACCGATGTCAGCCAAAACGACAGCGCTGAGGGTGACATTGGGGAAATCGTGCCCTTTGGCAATCATTTGCGTGCCGACTAAAATGTCATATTTTCCGTCATGGAAATCTTTGATGACTTTTTCGACGTTTTTCGAGACTTTCCCGACATCCGAATCCATTCTTGCGACACGGGCGGCAGGGAAAAGCTCGTTGAGTTCTTTTACGACTCTTTCGGTGCCGTAGCCGATGCGACGAAGACGGGTATTCCCGCAATCGGGGCATTCAGAAGGATATCGTTGGACAAATCCACAATGGTGGCATTTGAGCATATTATCTTCCGCGTGATAAGTGAGATTGCCTCCGCAATTGGGGCAAGTAAAGATATGCCCACATTTTGGGCAATTGACGCCTGTCCAGTAGCCACGACGGTTGATCAAAAGAAGAATTTGCTCGTGATGGTCGAGTTTTTCTTTGATTTTTTCTTGCAATGGGGCGGAAAGTTTTTCGCTGTTGCGGTTGAAATTTTTTCGATCCGTCAAATCGAGAATGGTTGTTTTCGGCAACGCTTTTTCGTTAATGCGTTGATTCATCTCAGCATAGCCATAGACGCCACGAAAAGCCCTGGCTTTGGTTTCCAAGGAAGGGGTAGCAGAGCCTAGCAAGACTTTGCAGTTCTCTTCTTCTCCTCTCATGATCGCTACCTCTCGGGCGTGATAATAAGGGGCATTGTCCTGTTTATAGGATTCGACATGCTCTTCGTCGAGGATGATCAAGCCGATGTTTTTCAAAGGAGCGAAAACGGCGCTTCTGGCACCGACGACGATTTGTGCCTTTCCATTGGCGATGCGGCGGTATTCGTCATAACGTTCCCCTGGGGTAAGCTCACTATGCAAAATGGCGACTTTCGGGCCAAAACGGCGGGAAAAATATTCCACCATGGCAGGCGTGAGGTTGATTTCCGGAACGAGCATTAGAACCGTTTTGCCTTCGGAAAGAACTTTTTCAGAAAGCCGAAGGTAGACTTCAGTTTTGCCTGAACCGGTGACGCCTTGCAATAGAACGACGTTTTTCGGGGATTCAAGAATCTCGTTATAAGCCTTTCTTTGGAGGATGGTCATCTCATGCGGTTCTTCTCTTTCCTCAGGTGGGATTTGGAAACGCTGTTTTTCTTTTTTGATGACACGTACCCGCCCTTTTTGAACCAATTTCTCCAAAATTGAAGGTGAACCGACCTCTTTTTTGAGAATCGGGGCGTTCATGGCAATCAGACGCAAGGCCTCAATCTGCTTGTCCGTCAAATCGCTTTCGTCGGAAGAAATCAATTCTACCCACTTCTCATAGGCAATTTTCGGTCCGTGCAAAGCGGCGAGTTTCGGAGAGAGACTTAAAGGGAGCATCGCCTGAATGACAGAAATCAAAGGGGCGAAATAATAATCCGATACCTTTTTCGCCAATTCGAACATCTTCTCATCGATCAAGGGCTCTTCGTCGATGATGTCCTCTGGCTTGATTTCTTTGAATTCGTAACCATTTTCCTCCGTAAGCTGGGCCTTACTTTTGGCCGTTTCGTGAACGGCTAGCACAAAACCCATCGCCAGATGACCGTTGAAATCGATTTTGACCCGATAACGAGGGGCGATTTCTCTCTCGCCTAAATATAAATAGGAAAACGTCCGGTCTAAAGACCTGGCTCCATATTCAGTTAAAACATCTAAAATCTTCACGATTTAATTATAACTTAATTAAAGGTTTTGGGATTCCTTCTTGATGATGGATTTGATTTCTTCCGCGCAACGTTCGAGGGAATCGTTGATGACGTGATAACGGTAATCTTTTTTGAAAGGCAGTTCTTTTCTTGCTTTCGCCAGCCTTTTTTGAATGATTTCCTCTGATTCTGTGCTTCTGCCACGAATTCTGGTTTCCAATTCTTCCATCGAAGGGGGCAATATGAAAATCGAGACGACATTTTCTTTGCCGATGGTTTTCATGACCTGTTCTGCCCCATTGACGTCGATTTCAAGCATGACGTTGTAGCCTTTTTCGCGCATTTCCTCGACTTTGGCTTTCGGGGTTCCATAATAATTGTTGACGTATTGATTCGATTCTAAAAGGCCTCCTTCATGAAGGGTTTTCTTGAATTCCTCTTTGCTGACAAAGAAATATTCCCGGCCATTTTCCTCTCCAGGGCGGATAGAACGGGTCGTCATCGACACGGAAAACCACAATTTCAGGGACTCGTCTTCCATGACTTTCTTACGAATCTCCCCTTTTCCGACTCCGGATGGGCCTGACATGATAATTAGTAAGCCTTTCTTCATTTGCATAGACTTTAGCATTTTTGGGGAAAGTCGGCAATATTACTTTGTAATAAACTGTTTATAATAATTAATATGAAGTTAAGGGCGTTGAATTTATCTGAATGGCGGGATTACCTCCCTTTCTTAAAGAGAAATCTCGAGGGAAAGCATCTTTCTTCCCCGATTCTTTATGCGACGGATACGATCTTTTTCCATGTTTCTGGGCGGGAATTCAATCGTTTTGTGATTTGTTTAGATGGCGCTTTCCCGAGGGTTTATCTGGCAAAAGATCCCTTAGAAGGATCCTCGTTAGACAATAAATTCATCGCCAATCTGAAACGAGAGATCGGGAATGCCTATATCGAAAAAATCGAGCTTTATCATGAAGACCGGATTCTGAAAATCACTTACATCACGATGAATGCCGTCTTTAAAGATGAAGAGAAGATCCTTTATGTGGAACTCATCCCCCATCATGCGAATTTGATTGTCTGCGATAAGCAAAATAAGATCATCCTCTCTTATCGCCCTGGCTCGATGGATGACAAACGTCCTTTATTGAAAGGACTACTTTATGAACCTCTTCCAGGCAATTTAAAGATATTGGACTCCACTTCTTTTTCGTTGACCGATTTCAACAATGCCTGCGCAACCTTGGAGATTGAGCTTTCCAAGAAGCGGAAAAAAGAACGTTTCGGATATCTTCTCACCCATTTAAAAAACCGTATCAAATTGTTAGAAAGGAAATTGCTCTATCTTCAAAAAGACATCGAAAACGCCAGAACCCACCTGAATGACAATCTAAAGGGGGACGCCATCTATATTTGCTATTCTTCTCTTGATCGCACCAAGAATGATTTTGAATACGAAGGACTTAAGGTGGAATTAGACCCTAGCCGTTCTTTGTCACAAAATGCCGAAGCCTACTATAAGCGGGCAAAGAAAGCGAAAGAGACGATAGCTCAATGTGAGTTTTTCCTCAAGAAAGCCAAAGAGGAATTAGAAGATAGCGAAAGCGCCTTGCTTCAATTGGAAGTCGCCGACGAAGCCGGGCTTGAAGTGATGGCGAAAGAATTGAAAATTCCTCAGCAAAAGTCCGCTAAAACAAAAAAAGAGTCCCATTTTACTACGCTTTCTAGGGATTCAGTCCCTTATTTTATCGATTTCCACGGAACGAAGATCCTCTTTGGGAAAAACGCCAAACAAAACGCATTTCTCACTTTCCTTTTCGATACCTCCAAGGAACATTATTGGTTCCATATCCAAGGACGTTCTGGATCGCATGTGATCATTAAAAAAGACAAAGCGACCCCCGAGGAAATCATCGCTGCGGCCGAAATTTGTCTTTATCAATCTTCACAAGATGACGGGGATATTATCTATTGTCCGCGGAAAAACGTACGAAAAGGGCAAGTTTTGGGTGAAGCTATCGTCAAGGAATTCCAAACGATCCATCTGAAAAAAGTCTCAAAAGAAATAAAAAACCTTGTCTCTCAGGCGAGGCGTGTGGAATTGAAATAGAAGCCATTTATTCCGATGGTTTTTCTAAGGGTTGTTTTTTCTTTTTTCGTTGACTGACAAAATAATAAATCAATAAGGCGATGACAATGCCGATGAATGCGCCTAGTGTGTCTATTCCGACATCCACCATCGACCCAGTTCTACCAGCGGTGAATAATTGAATGACTTCGGTGATCCCAGCTAAAAGGAAAGAACCACCAAGAGCAATGGCCCCGCTCATGAGCCCTTTATCATCTAGCAAGAAGAAAGCCAGGAAAAGGAAGAGGAAGATTCCATCGATGGCAAATAAGCTTGCATGGCCGAAGAATTTGCGGACAAAAGAAAGGAAGTCGGTGTTGTTGGGATCTTGATTCAAAACCTTGCTGATAGAGAAGGAAACGTCATAATAAAGATCGGGATTGGCTTCGCTATAGATTCTGACATTAGCAGCCCCCGTTCGGGTAAAAGAAAGGGTGACGACGCTAGAGTCGTTGCCTGTGACGATAATGGCATCAGAATCGCTTTCGACATGAAGATTCTTATTGGTGACATTGGGGTTGTTGTTTTCTCCGAAGAAAGAGCCTTGAATGGCCATTTTTGCCGCGTTTGACGCTTGCAAAACCAAGGTCGATCCGTTTTTCGAATCCTCTTTGGTCAAGCAAGCCCCACCGCTAAACAAATCCATTTTTACCGGTTTGATTTCCGAAAACGTCAAGGGCAATAACTTGGAACATTTGGGGTTGGCGTTAGATTGAATTTTAAGATAGGATTCCCGATTTCTCCGATACCCTTTCACAGAACAAGAGGCAGCGCCTAGAGGAATGACTTTGGCTGTCAAAGGATCGAAGTCTCCATTCTTATCCACAACCTGGAAGGTAAAAGAGGAGTCTGGGAAAGAATGGGCGAAGGAGGCTTGGATTTGAATCCCGGAATTGCTGTAGTCATAATCGTTGATGGCTAGATAATTTCCCGTCTGATCGATGATGATTTCTTCATCGTCCGCAGGAGCGGGAATATTTCCTTCCACCTCGACATTCATTTTCCAAGGGCCATAAGAAATCGTCGCTTTCCCTTCGCTGAACGCATGAATCACGCCGAATTCATCGATGCCGCAGATGGTTGAGTCGCTGCTGTTAGAGACGATTTTTCTGGTATCATAATAGCGTCTTAGATATTCATCGGAATCATAATTCGAATGTTTCTTTCCATCATCTAATTTCAAAGGAACGGTATAGGTCTCATTCACAGAAAGACGGAGGGAATCAGGGACGGAGCCCTTGCAGATTTCCTTGCTTGGAGCGGGCAAATCCACAATATCAAAATCATACGTGTAAGAAGCGTTTTCCCCAGCCGTGACAACGATTTGACAGTCGTTTGCTACCTCGCCCACGGAGACCAAATAGACCACATGAGAAGAGACGTCCGAGATAATGTGGAAATATTCTTCGCCATTTTGCGCCTTCCCCCCTCGTGTCACGCTGAAGGCGGGGTTCACGTATTCGCCTTTTTTTAAGGTTTCACTCAAGACCTCAAATTGAAGCCTTGTGGTAGTCCCGATCCCAATTTGGGCCTTCTTGCCGATGTTGGGGAGATAAGTCGAATCTGAAAGCAAAGAGAGGCCGGTAGGCTCGACTTGGACGGAAGCGACATCGCCAGAAAAGAAATTCACGAAATTGGCCAAAAATGCGCCTAAGGCATTCGATTGGGCGGCCGATGAGGCCCCTGTAACAGCACTCTCAAAACATAAAAATGTACTCAAAAACAAGAATAAGCTCAAAAAGATATAAACTCGTGGCTTTCGATGTTTTAAAGATGGAATTCTCATGATGCAGAAAGACTTAAGCTCGCTTAAGTTTACCATAAGAAAAGCGATATAATAGCATTGATGAAAAATAAAATTCGACTTTTTTCATTGTTTTGTCTCCTTTTGCCGGCTTGCTCCCCATCTAAAGGGAGTTATTTAGACCCGGATAAGGAATATCAGTTATTCCGAAATGGGGATCTTTTTCTAACTGATTTTGAGTCTGCCTCTTATCAGGATGTCACAAGCGTAGTTTCCATGGAAAAACTGCTTCCAGAGTTGGAATTAGGAGTTTCAGTCAATATATTCCATTCTTCGCCTACTTGCACCACCTGTAAGGAATTTGAGTCTACTTTTGTTTCCTTTCTAAAAGAAACTTACCTGGATGTCGTTTTTTGGGAGAGCTCAGACGTTCTTTTCCAAGCCAATCGCAGCAAATTCATCGAATACTTTGGGGAAGAGAATATCGAAACTAGTTTGGATTATCCCTTTATGCGGGCCACGCCGACTTGGTATTACGCTTCGAAGGAAAGTGGTTGCAAAATCGCTAACTGGGGCGGGGCAAACCGCAAAACTTTAAAAACCAACTTCTTTTCCAGAGGCTCGATTACCAATCTCTATAAATTCTCTTCCATCAAAGCATTGAAAAAGGGGTTAGAAAAAAATCCCAACGCCTTGGTGTTCTATTATGACCCGTCCTTGGTAGAAAACGCGAAATCTTTCACTCAGTTATATGCTCACGCCAAAGCGTCAAATCGCGACACGTACCTCGTGGATTTATCTCGGGTGAAGGAAAAAGAAAAGGAAAACGTCTCCACTTATTTTGGCGACAATTGGCTAATCTGGGGGGAAGAAAGAATTCTCTCTTCAGAGATCGAAGCCAAAGGTCAATCGTTATATGCCTCTTATTATCGAGACTGATTATTTTTCTAATTTCGCGCGAACGTACTTATCAAACTCTTTTCCTTCTTCGAAGGTTTTGAATTTGGCATAAAAATAATCGTTTCCCATGGCCTCGGCCATATGCTTTTCATAGACCCCATGCGCGCATAAAACGGATCCGAAATGGTTGAAAATCTCTTCTTGCGAATGGAGATAATCATATTGGTCCCTGCGGGAAACGGAGAAAGCGTAATATTTTTCTTTTCCCAAGTCCTGGCAATTCTTATCCTGCGTGATCACGTCGGCGTAGATTTCATAACACGAGACGGAATTGGCAAAATTGATCAGATCCGGAGTGTATCCCCCAGCAGGTCGCATATTGCATTCCAAGGCGACAAATTCTCCTTTTTTGGCGAAGCCCTCTTTGTCTGACTGTAAGACGAAGAATTCGATATGGAAGAACCTTTGTTTGATGCCAAAGGCTTTTACTACTCGACGGCCCGCTTCCTCAAAAGCCTTGCCATCGATTTCTTGGAATGGCAAAGAGAAAGGATTGTTGTAATAATATTCATCTCTTTGTTCATTCACCACCTCGGCAACAGGGGTCGGGAAGTGGTCGCTGGTGCAAAAAACGACATCGGAATGACTGTCGCAAATGCCGTCAAAGGAAATAATCGTTCCGTCAATATATTCCTCGATGATATAGGTTTCTGGAAGAGGCTGTGAAAGGAAAGAATCCAATTCTTTTTCGTTCAAGATGGCATGGGAATCGTTGGCCCCTACTCCGACATTTGGCTTGGCAAATAATGGCCAGCCTACTTGATCGACGAATTCTTTGACTCGGTCTAGATCCTCTGGGCCATTGACTAAAACATAACGCATTGTCTTGACGTTGGCTTCATTGAAAGCGGATTTCATCGCGGATTTGGCCTTGATTTTTTCCATTTCTTCCGGATAGAATCCCGTTCTGACATTCAATTCTTTTCTTAAACGGGCGTCTTGAAATAGCCACCACTCATTGTTGGATTCAATATAATCAATCTTTCCGTATTTCCTCTCGAAAAAACGGCAGGCTTTAAGCATCTCTTCAAAATTGGCAAGATTGGGCAGCCAGTAATATTCGGTGATCGATTTTTTTAACCTTGGGTTCAATTCATTCCATGGGGTATCACCGATACCTAAGACAGTCACCCCTCTTTTTCGTAGGGATTCAACGAATTTAAAATAACGCTCCGGATAATTCGGGGACACAAAGATGTAATTCATGATGATGGCTCCTATTTGATTGTGGTTTTGATTCTAACATCCGCCCGCTGGACGTCACGGTCATTTTCTCCGGCTTTCTCGGGAAGGCGGTTCAAATTCGCTTTCGCCGATTCATAATCGGGGGCGGGAACAGCTTTTTCCGTGAGAACGATCGTTTTTTCCGGCTTCACTTCCAAAACACCGCGGAAAATTGTGAAATAAAGTTTGCTTTGGTGATCTGTGAGAGTCACGCTTAAAACTCCATGATCGGATAATTGAGCGATCAATGGTGTGTGTCCGGGAAGAATGCCTAAAACGCCATTCTCGGCAGGCACGGAGATCGCACTGACTTCTCCTTCATAGATTGCCCCATTGGGCGTCACGATGTTCAGTGTCAAGATCGCCATTATTTCTTCGACTCCATTTCTTTGGCTTTGGCCACGACTTCTTCGATCGTGCCAACATAAAGGAAGGCGCTTTCTGGGTAAGAATCGTATTTGCCAGAAAGAATTTCTTTGAAAGAACGAATGGTTTCTTTGATGGGGACATATACGCCAGGGAAGCCATTAAAGGCTTCTGCGACGTGAAGCGGCTGAGAAAGGAAATTACGGATTCTTCTAGCCCTGGCGACGATGGCTTTATCTTCATCGCCAAGTTCATCGATGCCAAGAATGGCGATGATGTCTTGCAATTCCTTATATCGTTGAAGGATTTTTTGCACGGCGCGAGCAACCTCGTAATGTTCTTCGCCCAAAACATCCGGATCAAGGATGTTCGAAGTCGATTCCAAAGGATCGACAGCTGGGAAGATGCCAAGAGCCGCCGTATTGCGGTCTAAAATCGTTTTGGCATCCAAATGAGAGAAAGTCGTTGCCGGAGCTGGGTCGGTTAAGTCATCCGCAGGGACATATACGGCTTGGACGGAAGTAATGGAACCTGCTTTGGTGGAGGTGATTCTTTCTTGCAATTGTCCCATTTCATTAGCCAAAGTCGGCTGGTAGCCAACGGCCGAAGGCATGCGGCCCAAAAGAGCGGAGACCTCAGAACCTGCCTGAGTGAAACGGAAGATATTGTCGATAAAAAGAAGGACGTCTTGATGTTTTTTATCACGGAAATATTCCGCCATGGTAAGTCCGGTAAGAGCAACGCGCATACGAGCTCCCGGAGGTTCATTCATCTGGCCGAAACAAAGGGCCGTGTTCTTCAAAACCCCGCTTTCCTTCATTTCGAAATACAAGTCATTCCCTTCACGAGAACGTTCGCCGACACCGGCGAAGACGGAAATGCCATTATGTTCGGAAGCGATATTGAAAATCAATTCCTGAATCAAAACGGTTTTACCGACGCCAGCACCCCCAAACAAGCCGATTTTGCCCCCACGAACATAAGGGCAAAGGAGATCGATGACCTTGATTCCGGTCTCTAGCATTTCCGTGGAGACGTTTTGTTCGGAAAAACTTGGGGCTTCGCGATGGATTGGAGCGTGTTCTTCTTGGGAAAAATCGCCACCTAAATCATCAATCGGATCGCCAAGGACGTTGAACATCCTGCCTAAGGTGCATTCGCCAACAGGAACGGAAATCGGGGCACCCGTGTCAATGACTTTCATCCCCCGTGAGACGCCTTCTGTGGCGCCCATGGCAACGCAGCGGACCGTGTCATCGCCAATATGCTGCATCACTTCGACGGTGAGGGATTTCCCTCTGGAAATCTCGATTTTTAAGGCGGTCAAAAGAGCGGGTAAATGTTTGTCGTCGAAACGGACGTCGATGACTGGGCCGACGGCTTCAATGACCTTTCCTAATGTTTGTTCTTTCTTATCGCTCATAGATGGCCTCCTTAATTGCTGGCATTCGCGCCACCGGCGACTTCGGTGATTTGCTGGGTGATCGCGTTTTGTCTGGCTTTATTGTATTCGATGGTTAATTTATCAAGTAATTCGTCTGCATTATCGTTAGCGTTATCCATTGCCGTTCTTCTAGAGGCTTGCTCGGATAATTCGGATTCCACGAGAACCTCATAGAGAATGCTGGTGAGGTAACTCGGGAGCAAACGGTGAATCAAATCCCTTGGTTTCGCTTCAAATAAAGGCGGAGCGTAGTCAGCGTGCTTCCATTTGTCGTGAGGGACTTGAACGGGCAAAAATTGGAAGATTGTCGGCAAGAAGGTGATGGAATTGATATAACGGGTGTAAATGATTCGGATCGCTTTGTATTTTTTTGAATTGAAATCGTTTTTGAGCTTCATGCACATGTCGTGAAGCAAATCCATATCGGTTTCCAAATTGATGTATTCGTATTTATCGATGACACGTCCCTCGTAAATTGGGTCTCTTTCGAAACGATGGATGGCTTTGTTTCCAATGGGGGCAACATAATCCTCTTTGGCCACGGTGGCATCAACGAATTTCAAAAGATTGCCATTATAAGAACCGCAAAGGCCCATATTCGAGGAAATCACCAAATAAAGGATGGGGAGATCGCCTTCGTTCATTTTGGCGTAATGGGAAGAGGTTTCTTTGTCGTAAGCGAAAAGTTGGCTCATCAGGGAAATATATTCCTGGGCGTAAGTTTTGCCCCGCTCGTAAGCAGTGAGAAAACGTTTGGTTTTCACCGTGGCGACCAATTCCATCGCTTTGGTGATTTTCTCCGTGCCTTTAATTGAGGCGATACGATGTTTTGTTTTTGCTAAAGAGGCCATCTTTTCTTTTTTACTTTCTTGTCGATTTATAGGTTTCGATTGCCTTTCCCAACGCTGTTTCAGTCTCTGGGGTGAAGGCGTTTTCTTTTTTCAATGAGTCGTAGATCTCCGGATTTGAGGTTTTGACATAGTGAAGCATTTCGCTTAAGAATGAGTTGACCTCTTCGACTGGTAGATCGTCAAGATAGCGGCGATTGACGGCGAAAAGCTCAATCACTTCATCAATCATATCCATCGGCGCCCAGTTTTTCTGTTTTAAGGCTTCCATCACGATTGCCCCATGGGTGAGAATGCGTTTCGTTTCAGCGTCCAAATCGGAGCCGAATTGAGCAAATGAGAGGTTTTCACGATATGTCGCAAGCTCGATTTTGAGAGATTTGGAGACTTGTTTCATCGCCTTGATTTGAGCGCTTGATCCGACACGGGAGACAGATAAGCCAGAATCGACGGCTGGACGCTGTCCGGCGTTGAAATAATCGGTAATCAAGAAAATCTGCCCGTCGGTGATGGAAATGACATTGGTTGGGATATAGGCGGAAATATCGCCGGCCTGGGTCTCAATGATAGGCAAAGCCGTGATCGAGCCACCCCCATATTGATCATTCAATTTGCAAGAACGTTCCAATAAACGGGAATGGAGGTAGAAGATATCGCCTGGGTAGGCTTCGCGTCCTGGCGCCCTTCTAAGAAGCAAGGAAAGAGTACGGTAAGCAACTGCGTGTTTGGAAAGATCATCGAAAACGATTAAGACGTCTTTCCCCTGCTCCATCCATTCTTCGGCCATCGCCATGCCTGCGAAAGGGGCGATGTATTGTTGCGGCGCCGGCTGTGAGGCAGAGGCATTGACGACAGTCGTATAGTCAAAGCAGCCGCTTTCTTTGAGACGGTTTACGATATTGGCGACCGTTGAGTTTTTCTGGCCGATCGCGACATAGACGCATTTCACGCCTTTGCCTTTCTGATTCACGATCGTATCGATGGCAATGGAGGTTTTGCCAGTCTGACGGTCTCCGATGATGAGCTCACGTTGGCCACGGCCAATCGGAATCATGGAATCGATGGCCTTGATGCCGGTTGCTAATGGGGTATCTACCGATTTACGGGTCATGACACCTGGGGCGATCCGTTCAATTGGACGGGTGTTGGTATATTCGATAGGGCCTCCTTCGTCAATTGGGAGGCCAAGTGGCGAGACAACACGGCCAGAAAGGCCATCCCCAACAGGGACTTCGACGACACGGCCGGTACGTTTGACGGTATCGCCTTCTTTGATTTTGAGATCGCTTCCAAGCAAAACCGCGCCAACATCATCGGCATTCAAATTCATTACCATGCCGTAGACGTCATTAGGGAAAAGCAAAAGCTCCCCTAACATCGCGTTTTTAAGACCATAGACGGAAGCGATTCCATCGCCTACAGAAATGACTGTTCCTACGTCCGCGCTTTCGATTTGGCCTTCAAATCTTTTGATTTGTTCTTTGATTAACGCGGAGATTTCATTCGGATTCAGTTTCATAACGTACCTCCTTTAAGTAATTTTTTGCGGAGTCCTTCGACTTTGGCTTGCAAAGAGCCGTCAAAGATTTTTCCATCGATCGCCACTTTGACGCCGCCAAGAAGATTGGCATCCACTCGGTTCCTGAGGGATACTTTGGATGAAAGTCTTTTTTCGAGGGCTTTTTCGATTTCGCTGATTTCTTTTTGAGATAAAAGAGAAGTCGAGTAGACGATGCCTTCTTTGATGCCTAATTCTTCATTGCAAAGGCTAAAAAAGGCTTCGCAAATATCTTCGATATGAGAGAAGAGATGTTTGGTCACGACCAATTTCAAAAACGGAACGATGGATTTGCATTTCAAGGACCCAAACACGGTTTCGAGCAAGGAATAAGCATTTTCGTTGGGAATGCGATAAGAAGCGCAAAAGGCCACGAAATCAGGGTTGTCTTTAAGCGTGTTTAAAACATCCCGCATCTCAGCAAGATAAGCAGGTAGTTTCCCCTCTTCTTTGGCCAATGAGAAGAGGGCGCTTGCATAATGAACGAAAATCTCTTCCTTCATCCTCTCAGGCCTCTTTCTCCTTTTCGATGTTTGCCGCAAATTCTTCGATCAATTTCTTATTGTCCTCTTCAGAAATTTCTCTGCCGAGCAATTCTTTCGACGCCTCCAAGGCGACGTTCACGATTTCGTCGTGGATGGCTTTCCGAGAAGCGGCCTCTTCTTGTCTGATGGCTTCTGTGGCAGCTTCTTGCCTACGAGAGGCCTCCTTGGCGGCGTCAGCGATAATGGAATCGGCTTCCTTTTTTGCGTTGATTTCCGCTTTGGCGACAATTTCGGTAGCTTCTTTTTGGGCGTCGGAAATGATTTTCTCGCCCTCTCCGGCTTTCTGCTCATAAAGCTTCTTAGCCGTTTCTGCGTCGTGAATGTTGTGTTCGATATATTCTTTCCGTTTCTCAACGTATTTTTTCACGGGCTTATAGGCGACGAGGAAAAGTACGACGAAAAGCACCACCAACGCAAGGAGATTGATGAGCAAAGACCAAATGTTACCAAAGATCTTCCCTAAAAAATCCTCACGGGTGAAAGGCGTGGATGAAGAAGTCTCTTCCAGTATCGCAAATGGAATGTGATTCATCCGACTCTCCTCAAATTACATGACGAAGATGATCAAAATGGCGACGATCAACGCATAAATGGCAGTCGATTCATCCAAAGCGACAGCAACGATCATGTTGCTTCTTAATTTGTCAGCCACTTCTGGGTTTCTCGCCATTCCATCCACCGTATGGCAGACGATCCAGCTTTCTCCGATAGCGGAGATCATGCCGAAGGCAACGCAGATTGCCGCGGCAAGCGCTTTAACACCAACATCAGTCATAATTATTACCTCCTATGAATTATTTGGTTATTTCGCCTTGTGGTACGAGTAAATCCGCGGGGACACGTTCAAAAGGAACGTACACGTTATCCTCCTCTGGCGGCATTTCCTGTGCGATCCACAAAGCCGTCAAAGAAGCGAAAACCGTGGTTTGGATAAACCCGGAGAACAAGCTGAAATACAAATTGAGAACCCCCATGGGAATCGGGGAGAGCAAGGTGCCCGTCCAATAAGGGAAGGAATTGAAGAACGAGTTCCAATTGGCAGGGATGCCTGTGATTTGCAAAGAGACGCCAAACGAAGAGAAAATGCTGGCGGAAAGATTCGAGGTCGCCCATTGGATCAAAGTGATCAAAACGGTGCCGGCAAGGCAATTGCCAAACATACGCATCGTCGTTGAGATAATCGGGGACCACATCGTGATCAAATTGACCGGTAAAAAAATCGGAATCGGATCGATATAGCGCTTGAAATAAGACCAATGTTGATATTTGATGGCAACCGCATGAATCAAAACAAAGGTGATAATGGCCAAAGACAACGGGGCCCAAAGCCAATCGATCAAGCTAGGGATGCCAAACAAAGAGGCATTGAAAGCAATAAAAAGATAAGCGAACAAAGTAAAGAAGAAGCCGCCCCAAATCATATGTTTTCTGCCCATATTCTGAACGGCAAATTTGGTGACATAGTCATAATAGGCATCCGCCCAGAAAAGAATCCCTCTGGGGGCGTGTTTGTAGCCTTCTTTTTTGATGGCGAGTTTGGCCTTGATCCCGACAATCACACCGAGAATGACCAAAACAAGCATGATTAGGAGCGAAGAAAAAAGTGGAGCGTCGATATGAGCCCAATCAAAAATGAGCATTTCTTTGAGCTTTTCCGAGAGATTCATAAAATCTGATCCTCATCCGTTGGGTTTCTTGGGTTTTTGCGAACGAAATGAACAATCACCAAAGCAATCGGCATTGGCATCAAAGAAGCAAAGACGGCCCAGAAGCCAAACATATCAAAGCCCCCAAACCATTCCGAGCGGAAGCTGCAAATGGCGGCAATAGCTAAAACGACAACGTAAAGGAAAGGGCGGAGCAAACTGTTCAAAATCACGACGATGACGTTTTTCTCCCCTGCTTTTTTCGTGAGGCTATTTGTCATCAGAAGCAAAGTGAGATAGCTGATTAATTCAACGAGCGACCCTAAAAGCCAGCCATTGGGCCATTGATAGCCACGATCGACCCCAAAGAAATAGAGAGGCATCAAAGCAAGATAGACCACAAGGCCGATAAGACTAAGCCAAAAGAAGATTTTTTTGTCATTGTCCAATTTTTGATAGAACGTTAACATAATCGTCTCCTTTTTCCTAAAGGAAATAGTAATTTAAAACGATTTTTTTTGCAATGTTATAGGCGCTTTACTTCAATCTTTTTATTGCCATCTTCTATTTCCGAGACCTTCCCCTTCTCCTAATTTTATTTTTTGCGATAGAAAAACGACTTTTTATGAAAGCGCTTGCATAATCCGTTGTAATTGATTAACATAGTGGGCCAACCAAATGCGTTCAATTATAATGAACTCGGGAGAATCGATAGGAGGATTTATCATGCAACAATTTAAAGTTACCATGAATGGCGAGACCAGAGTGTTCGACAAAAAAGTCGCCCTTCTCGATCTTTTGACCGAAGAAGAGAAAAACGAGAAAAACATCATCTGCGCCAAGGTAAACAACCGCGTCCGTGAGCTGACCTATGAGATTTATTACGACGCAGAGGTCGAGATGCTCGATCTAAAAGCCCACCAGGCAATGAAAATGTACGAGGCATCCCTTCGTTATTTAGTCGCGATGGCCTTCAACCGCGCCTATCCGAACCTCAAGATTCGCTTCGCATACAACATCTCGCGCTGCATCTCGGTCCATCTGTTGGACAAGGATGTCAGAGCCAACACGGCGATGTTAATCAAAATCACTCACGAATTGGACAACCTCGTGAAAGCGGACTATACCCTTAACCGCCTGGTCGTACCGAATGAAGAAGCCGCGAAAATCTACGATGAAAGAGGCTTTGAAGATAAGAAAGATATTCTGAAATACCGTCCTGAGAAAACCGTCCATTTCTATGAATGCGATGGTTATTTGGACTATATGTATTCCCGTTTGGTCCCTTCCACCGGTTATATCCATAAATATAAAATCCGTCTTTATGGCGCCGGATTCTTGATTCAATATCCAAGAAGCGAATGTTTGGGTGAGATTCCAGAATTCGAAGATGCCCCAACCTTTGGACGTACCTTAAAAGAATCGCATGACTGGGCTAAGGTTGTTGGCATTTCCACGGTCGCTTCAATCAACGAGGAAATCAAAACGGCTGGCACGGCAGAGTTAATCAACGTCTGCGAAGACCGTCATAATCGCCAATTGGTTGAATTGGGCCAATTGATCGAAGACAACATCCGCGATATCCGTCTCATTTGCATCGCTGGCCCTTCCTCTTCCGGGAAAACCACTTTCGCCAACCGTCTCCGCATCGAATTGCTTTCTCGCGGAATTAAGCCGATTCGAATTTCTACCGACGATTATTATGGTTCCCGCGACCAGACTCCTTTGGGCCCAGATGGTGAGCCTGATTATGAGACGATTGAAGCCATTGACATCAATTTCTTCAACGAAAACATGCTGAGTTTGATCAACGGGGAAGAAACAGAACTTCCTAAATTCGATTTCAAAGTCGGGCACCGCGTTCCTGGCAGAAAGATCAAAATCGAAAAAGACCAGCCGATCATCATCGAAGGCATCCATGCCTTAAATGACCGTTTGACCTATCAAATCCCAAAGAGCGAGAAATTCAAGATTTTCATCTCTCCGCAAGCCCAAATCAACCTCGATGACCACAATCCATTGTCCTTGACCGATTTACGTCTTTTAAGAAGACTTGTGAGAGATAAAAAATTCCGTAATTCTCCGGCTGAAGAAACCTTCTCGATGTGGCCAAAAGTCCGCGCTGGCGAATTTAAATGGATTTATCCTTACCAAGAAGGCTGCGATTATGTCTTTAACAGTTTCTTGCCTTATGAATTGGCCATCATGAAGAAATATGCTTTGCCACTTCTTCAGGCCATCCCTGCGGATTCCATCTATTATCCAGACGCGCATCGTCTGATGGGAATGCTAAAATTCTTCATCGACATGCCCGATGACTGGGTCCCTTGCAATTCCTTGATGAGAGAATTCATCGGCGGATCTTGTTACGCGGACGTTTGATCTCCCAAAGATGAAAATAAGACTTCGGTTCTCACTCCGAAGTCTTTTCTTTTTGCTCTGTCTCTTTGGCCTTTTCGTTAGGGGCGTTCATGCGTTTTAGACGGTTTTGCATGATTTGATAAGACGCCATCAATTCTCCGCGGTAGAGGCCTTGCATCCGAACGTAGCTTTGCTGTTCGTCTTTGGAGGTCGTTGAAAGATAAAGCGAAGAAAAGATTTTTTCGAGGCGGAAGAAAGATTCATAAAGGTTTAGGACCGTGATCAAATAGAAATAATCTTTGCGCGAATAGATAAGCAATGGGGAAGAATGGGCGATCTCGCTGGACATTTCGTAGACTTTCGAATATTGACGGAGCTTGGCAGCCCGTTCAACGCCGTCGCGGAAATTCAATTTGAAGCCCTCTTCCTTTTCTATTTCCGGAATCCCATAGAGCCAACCATATTCGATGAAGCGTTTCATGTCTTTGCTTTTCAAGTCGTGGCTTCGCATCTCGGATTTGATTTGCTCAAAGATCTTATCCGTGGCCTCTTTGGTCGAAAGGCCCCCTCGGAAAGCGATCGCGTATTGGAGATGTTTGAGATATTCATTGATGACATTTTGGCCATAATGGACCAAAGTCAAAAGGATGCATTCATTCTCATGAAGGGTTCGCCAAGTAGAGAAAGCCTCCGTTTCAAAACCGCCGGTCAGAAGAGAGACAATGCATTGGGCCATCGAAAAGCCTTTTTGCATGATATCGACGATCAGCGTCTGCCTGGGGTCTCCTTGATGATAACGGGAAAGCATCCCCAAAATGAAATTCAAATAGAGGGCGATGGTCGAAATCTCTGGCTGGAAACGATTCGAGAAGGCCGCATTTCGATAAGCAAGATGCTCGTTCGTGTAATATTTGTCCATCGTGATCGACAGAAGGAATTGTTCATATTCTTCTGATTTCACCAAGTCCGCCTGCTTTTGATCAGGATGGGAGACAAGATAAAAAAGATGTTCATTCACCAAATAGAGAATCAACGTGAAATCGTTGATATCCATCTTGGCGATAATGTCATTATTCTCGGCGAAAGAATGAGAAGAATCTTTCGCATCGACGTAGGATTCATAAAGAAAAGCGCGATCTAACTGAGCTGGCGCTTTAAGGGCGTCGAGCAAGGAAAGGAAATTTTCTTTTGACATCGTATTGGGCATAGCCCTATTGTACCCTTTTACATCGTAACTTCAAAGAAGGGTCGCCAAGAAGAGAATTCGGTTCCACTTCTTCGGAAAAAGAGACGGAAGAAAGATTCTCTGAGAGAAGAAGATTCCTTAAACTCGCTTCCTTTTCTTTCGAATGATTTTCTTTGGCAAAATGAAGCAACAAGACTTTGCCCTCCGGCGGACAAACAAAGCCAGGCAGGATTTGAAGTTCTGGGGCGATCGTTTTCAAAAGACGTTTTTGTTCTTTGGAGGAAGAGGCGAGATAAATCTTTTCTTTAGGGATCCCCGTAGCCTCTAAAATGGAGATTTTGAATAGGGTGGCAATCACTTCATTCGAGGAGGAAGAATAGCATTCTACATCCAAAAACGATGACACGTCCCTCCTATTTTCCAATTCATATCCGATACACATGTTGCCACTTAGGGAATTCAAATAAGAAGCGATTTCATCCCCTTTCGTAAAATAGCCAGAAATAACGATTTCTTTGCCGACAAAATGAGGTTTAGGGTCAAGGGCCGAGCGAAAAAGACTTTTCATCTTTTGGAGCGTTAAAATCTCCATGCTCAAAGAGAGCCTTTTCCGAATGGCCTCATAATAGGGATGTCTCTCAATAGGAGAGATGATCACATAAGATTTGTTTGGTTGAAATGAGATCGGCATGCCCCAATATTATAATTTGGGTTTGAAGGCGCGTGTTGCTTTGACCGCCTCTTGCCACCCCACATAAAGACGCTCGGCCTCTTCACGGGACATCGTTGGTTTAAATGTCTTAGCGTAAGAATGATTGGCTTCGATTTCATCGAGATTTTTCCAGAAGCCGCAGCCCAAACCCGCTAAATAGCCTGCGCCTAAGGCCGTAGTCTCCACGCAAGTCGGAATCCGAACCTCGCATTGGAGGATATCGGCTTGGAATTGCATCAGCAAATTATTCGCCGAAGCGCCGCCATCAACGCGAAGAAGAGGCAAATCAAGTCCGGCGTCATCTTTCATCGTCTTGATGACATCGGTAGATTGATAGGCAATCGAATAAAGAGCAGCTCTGGTGATATTATGGCGATCTGAGCCACGGGTTAAGCCGAAAATCGCACCTCTGGCATCATCATCCCAATAAGGGGTTCCGAGCCCGACGAAAGCAGGAACGACATAGACTCCGTTGGTGTCAGGTTTACGGGAAGCATATTCTTCGGATTGGGAAGAATGTTTGAACCAGTCCATTTCATCACGGAGCCACTGAACCACGGCCCCGCCGATAAAGACGGAACCTTCCAAAGCGTAGGTAATTTTGCCATCCACTTTCCAGCCGATCGTCGTCAAAAGCCCGGATTGAGAAAGAATTGGCGCCTCGCCGGTATTCATTAACATGAAACAGCCGGTTCCGTAGGTGTTCTTAGAATCGCCTTTTTGGAAACAGCATTGCCCAAAGAGGGCAGATTGTTGGTCGCCGGCAACGCCAAAGATATGAACGTGTCCCTGGAAGAAAGAAGCCTCTCCATAATCGGCGTTGTTTTCTTTGACTTCGGGAAGCATGTTCGGATTGATGTTCCACATCTTGAGAAGATCCTCATCCCATCGGAGATCGAAGATGTTATAGAGCAAAGTTCGCGAAGCATTGGAATAATCGGTCGCGTGAACTTGACCTTTTGTCATCTTGTAGATTAACCAAGAATCGATGGTGCCAAATTGCAATTCCCCTCGATTCATCCTCTCTTCACCATCAGGGATGTTTTCTAGGATGAAACGGATCTTTGAGGCGCTGAAATAAGGATTGATTCTTAAACCCGTCTTCTGGCGGATGAATTCCTCTTTGTCAGAGAAACGTTCACAGATTTCCTGAGTTTGTTTTGATTGCCAGACGATCGCATTATGGACCGCTTTGCCTGTTTTTCTATCCCAAACGACCGTGGTTTCCCGTTGATTGGTGATGCCAATGGCAGCCACTTCTTCCATTGAAGCACCGGAGACGATTAACAATTCATTGACGACGTCAACAACAGAAATCCAAATCGAATTGGCGTCTTGTTCAACCCAGCCTGGTTTTGGATAAAGACATTCTACCGGGCGCTGGGCTTGATAAAGTTTCTCCCCTTGATGGGAAATCAAAATCGCACGAGTTGAGGTCGTGCCTTGATCGATGGCCAAAATATATTTCTTCATGGCAAAATCCTTTTCTAGTTTTCTTAACAATTATTATGGAACAACGGAGAAAAAATAAAAAGGCTCTGAATTCAATCAAAGCCTGTTTTTGTTCAAAATCTCAAGAACGGAGTTTGCTAGCGAGGGCATTTTCGATATCCGCAATTTCTTTGACGATGTTCTTTGAGAGAACTTCGCAACCATCATTGGTGATCAGAAGATCATCCTCGATGCGAATGCCGATTCCCCGGTCCGCCATATAAAGTCCTGGCTCATCGGAAATCACCATTCCTGGCTCTAACGGGATTTTCTTATATTCCGTCTTATCGCTCGATAAATAAGGATCGTGGGTGTCTAATCCAATGAAATGGGAGACACCATGGAAATAATATTTTGAGATATCTTCCTTGTTTTCGATGAAGCCCTTGGCCAAACATTCATTGGCGAGATAATCGATGGTTGCTTCCTGAAGCTCGGCGATGGTAATTCCCGGACGGGCTTTGTTTGCGATCATCTTGTTGCAACCCAAGACGATTTCATAAATGGTGCGTTGTTCTTCGCTAAATTTTCCATTGATCGGGACCGTGCGTGTGATATCGGCGTTGTAATAGCCATTTCTAGAACCTAGATCTGTCAAGAGGAGATCCCCATCTTTAAGAGTGTCCATTGGCTTTGGATAATGCAAAACGGTGCCGTGAATCCCTGAAGCGATAATGGTATTGAAGGCCAAACCTTGATAACCGCTCAAATCGTTGACGGTTTTTAAAAATAAATTCGCCAATTCATATTCATGCATCCCTGGGCGCATCCGTGACCAAATGGAATAGATGCCAACCTGGGTGGTGTTGATTGCAGAACGGAGTTCGGCAATTTCGCGGACGGATTTCCTTAGACGAAGTGTCGTGATGAAAGGATAAGCGTCAGAAACGGCGACGTTGGAATAAGTCGCTTCTAATGTCTTTTTCAAATCCCGTGTCGTCATCTCGTCGGCGATTTTGATTTCCTTGTCCAAATCAACGTAGATCTTTTTGATTTCGCCATAAACGAAATATTGAGGATTGAGAATTTCATCGATTTTGGCAGTCAGGGAATCGATGATTTGGATGTTGTTGACGCCAGAGATTTTGCTTGCTTCGGCGGGGGTAAGACGTTTGCCATACCACTTTTCTTTTCTCTCGTCATAAGGGGAAATGAATAAAAATTCCTTCATTTCGCCATAGGAATTGACCAAAATCAAAGCAGAGTCCGGTTGGTCGATGCCAGTCAGATAATAAAAATTACGGTTGACTTCGAATGGGTAAGTCTCGTCGGCAGTCGAGACTTTTTCGACGCCAGAATACAGCACCATCGCGGAATTAGAATCCATCAAGGCGAGAAGACGGGCACGTCTTTCTTCGAATTCGCTTGCGTTGATCATCTTATGATTCTCCTTTTCGTTTTCTTCTTTTTTGAAGAAATCAGTTGCGCGCTCGGAGCAGTTTCCAAAAACGCTGAAATCATTTTATCATTTCCTAACAAAGTTAGGGTGACCGAAATGCCATATTCGACATTTTCCATCATGATATCGCTTTCTTCAATTTTCCTTTTCAGACGTTCGAAATCGCCATACGAGAGACTGATGGTCCTTTCCTCGACCTCAATTTCCTCGGCAAAAACCCCTTCGTTAAGCAAAAGCCCCGCCGCTTCACGATAGGTTCTTGTGAGACGGGAGAGTCCCAATTTCGTGCCCCCAAAATAACGGACCACGCACAAAAGGATATGGTCTACGCCTTTTTGATGGATCAAAGAAAGCAAAGGTATCCCAGTAGAACGGGAAGGCTCCCCATCATCTGACATCTTTTCTTTCGCTTCTACTTTTGCTGCATAGGGATAATGGGTGGCTTTGGGATATCTCTCCTCTATCCAAGAAAGGCACTCTCCCAGTTGGGACAAATCATCCAAAGGCATCATCACGGCAATGAAGCGCGAGCCAAGAACGACCAGCTCTCTTTCTTGAGTTTCATAAGGCAAAAGCAATGACATAAGGCAATTATAACAATAATGGAAGAAAAATATGTTTTAGGAATGAAAAGCCTTCTTTCTTCCTATAAAATGTCGGGGATGAAATATTTCCATAATCCTTTTTTAAAAAAGACCACTTGCGAAAAATGCGCAAAAATCTACGACCCAGTTTACAAAAGCTGTCCCGAATGCGGGGAGCCTAACCCACAATTCAACCCTTCTTACCGTTCTTTTGAACATACGCAGCCATTAGGGTGGGTGAGAGAATTGATTCTCCTTGCCTTTGGCACCATCTTGTTGTTTGCCGTTGCGCAAATCATTGGGGGAGTGGCTGTTTTTGTCAAAACCGCAGAATTAGCCGGCCAAAGCCTAAGCCAAGAGGAAATCAAGGCAGCCCTAGAGGCTTATTTACAATCAGTTGAGCTTTCCTTATGGATGAACGATCTCACTTATCTTTTGATCTTTGGAGCGATGTTGCTCTTCTTATGGAAACAAAATCGCTTGATTTGGAAATCTTTTGCCAACTTACGTGCCCTTTATGGTGTCGTTTTTGGTGTTGTGATTCTCGTCCTTTCCGCGATTTGGGGATTGATTGCCAAACAATTAGGCGCCACTCCTAACACCAACGAATCCATCGTCAAAGACAGTGTTTTATCCGCTCCTGTGTTGGCGATTTTAGTAACAGGCATCATTGCGCCGTTTGTGGAAGAAATGACTTATCGGGTCGCTGGGTTTGGCTTCTTGAAACGTTTCAATCGGGTCGTTGCCTATCTTGTGATCGGGGCTTTATTCGGCTTGATCCACATCAAGAACTATACTTCCCTCAATGAGTGGCTTTCTTATCCGTCTTATTTAATTGCCGGCTTCTCTTTGTGTTTCGTTTATGAAAGATTCGGCTTTGGGGCTGCTTTTATCGCTCACTCCATCAACAATCTAACGGTTGTCATTCTCTATCTTGCGGGGGCAAATTAAGAATGCGCCGAAAAATGGAATTCCTAAATGAATTTTGGCTGAAATTGATCGGTCTTTTGACCATGACAATCGACCATGTCGGCTATTTCATGCTGTTGTATGCAGGACAAGATAACCCAATGCATCACGTGGCGATGGTATTCCGCATTATCGGGAGAATTGCCTTCCCGCTTTTTATCTTCATGTTGGCCGAAGGACTGCATAAAACGCATGACCGTGGCAATTATTTACTTCGCCTCGCTATTTTCTGGGGCGCCATTTTTGGCGTGGAGATCATCATCTCGATGATTAACCTCGAAGAGTTCTCGATTCGTGCCTTTTCCAGTCAAGCATTCACCGATTTATTAGCCTACGGGCTCTTTGTTTTCTTCCTAGAGAAAAAAGGATGGTGGAAATTATTCTCCCTTTTGCCTTTGGCGTTTATCCTCCTTTCTTATGTTGCTCAAGTGAGCGAGATCTATGCGGATGCGACTGGGGCATATAATCCAATCTGGACCACTTATTTCCCTGAATGGGCGAGATCAGGGTATTCCTTGTTTGGTTTCTTAATGTTTTTAGGGATGTATTACGCGATTCCTTTCGCGAAAAAAATAATAAAAGCCACTTTCGGAACCATCGTTGACGAAAACGGCCAAGAACACCTTCTTGAGGACAATGAAATCCAAGCCCACCCCAAATATCAGGGATTGGTCAATGTAATTGCCATCACTTCTATCGTCCTTGTGACGGTGCTTTTCTGGGCGATCGGTTATTTCGCCCCTCAGATAGACCCCTATTTTACGATCGCCCCTCAAAGTTATTGCGTCTTGGCCTGCCTTTTCATTCTCCTTTATAACGGAGAGCGCGGTTATCGGATGAAATGGTTCCAGTACTTCTCCTATCTTTATTATCCATTGCATATTGCTTTGATTGCCTTGATTTTCATGTTAGCCTTTTAGTGTCAAGGAGGATTGCTCATGATCAAAGAAGTTACTACAAATGAAGAATTCGATGAAGTCGTCAAAGAAGGTCGCGTTTTAGTGGATTTCTACGCCGTTTGGTGCGGACCATGCAAAATGCTCGCCCCCATCGTTGAGAAAGTCGCTGAAGAACATCCAGAAATTGCCTTAGTCCGCGTCAACGTGGACGAAGCCCCGGATTTGGCCGCTCGATTCGGCATCGCTTCGATTCCAACTTTGTTCTATTTCAACAACGGCGAAACAAAAAACAGTCTCGTCGGCTATGTTGACGAAGATACCGTCAAACAATTCGTCGAAATCCAATAATTTTTAGGCGTGAAAAAGGGGGGAATTATTTGATTCTCTCTTTTTTCTTTTGCCTAGCGTCAAGGAATATGGTATATTTTTTCTCGCCGATACGGACCATTGGTGTAGCGGCCTAACATGTCTCCCTGTCACGGAGAAGATCACGAGTTCGAATCTCGTATGGTCCGCCAGCGATTTGCAGGTGTAGTTCAGTGGTAGAACATCAGCCTTCCAAGCTGACCATGCGGGTTCGATTCCCGTCACCTGCTCCAGTTGATTAATCCTCGATATTGTCGAGGTTTTTTATTTTATAGGTAGCAAAAACCACAGTCCCAACGTTCACCAATCAAGAGTTGGCCACATCGAATTACGGCAGACGATGAGGGTAGGAGTTTCAACATCGATGGTTCCGGTTTATAAACCATTTCCGTTGGAACAAAACTATTTTTGGCATGGCGACTTTTTTCTTGTCTTTGGTGATAAATTCAATCTTTAGGTGCCGGTAATTCCGACACAACGGTGCGTAAAAAACGGAACGTCATAAATGAAAGGTCAGATAAAGCAGACGCCCCCAATGGTCTATCGATGATGGCTTTCTTGTTGCTTGTCTGAGTTACTTTATCATGAAAAACGATTAGAATTAGGGTTAGAGGTTCGATTTATGAAAGAAAAGAAATTAGGAGTACGCTTCTGGTTTGCCATCCTTTTGGTTGGCGTTATCGGCCAATTGGCGTGGGCCATCGAAAACAATTACATCAACCTT
>CADBIO010000015.1 GCA_902794835.1 uncultured Erysipelotrichaceae bacterium | reverse complement strand
CGGTTGACGAATTCTCTCGCCCCGCAGGAGAATTTGGTTCGCATATTGGTATCGCCAAAAGTGAAGATTTCTCCTGGTTCGTTGACGCCTTCTGCGCAGACAAATTTGAAATGGCCGTCTTTGTCTTGCGTGATGGCCAAATAAGTCACATCTCCGACAGGAGGATAGAATTGGGTGAGATATCCCCCACCGGCTTTGCCATGGAAAACAGGGACGATTTTCATCGATGGTTTTCTCGCTTGGGAGATATCCGCATCCCCAGAGCCAGAATGGCCGATGATGCAGACGTCTTTGTCGAAATCGATGGAATACATCTCCGATAATTGCCCTGTTCCGGCGATGGTTTTTAAAATCGACATCGCCATGGCGACTTTCATATCGCCTTCTACGGCACAGGCAGTCCCTTGTTTGATTAGCATCGAGAAGGCTGGGATCAACATCGAATCAAGTTTCCCGGCAATGCCTTTGGCAAAACCATCATAATGGGAGGCGATCAAACCAAGTTTCTCATCCTTGACCCATTTTTCGAAGGCGACGACATATTTCGCCATCTCCCAGACCGTTTCAACACTAGCCCCTCCTTCGATTTCAAAAGTGTCGAGGATTTCTTCCGCCTTTTCGCGGATGGCTTTTTCATCGGTGATGTCATCGGCGATGGCCCACATCTTCTCCCAATCGAATTGTTTCGTATAAAGGAACATCCGGTTATAGAGATTGGTTTCATCGATGTAAAGATCCATCATTCCTGGGTAAGGTCTTCCAATTTGAGCAATATTGGTGTCACGGAATCTTCTTCTGACTTGAGCAGCTTTGCACCAATCTTCGATTTCCGCTTGAACTTCTGGGTCCCCTCCTTCTACCACCCCGGTGATCACCGCATGGCGTTTGCCCGCTCTTTCTAAATCGGCAACCGCTTCTCCAGTCGCACCACAGGCATAGAGAGTCCCTAACCAAGTCGGGATATCCGTATGTTTGTAATCAGGAACAGCCTTCTTCTGAACGTTGACCACGATCACAGGGACATCCAAATCACGGATGGCTGGCAACATGTTATAAGATGTGGCGTAAGTAAGCATTTGAAGAATGACCAAATCAACATCGGCAGCACGGAATTTATCTCCGGCGACCATCGATTCTTCTTTTGTGGTGACGATGCCTCCATCGATCAATTCCACGCTCGTGGGCAATGTTTTCTTAAATGCCTCATATTGTTCTTGGAATTCTGGCACCAATTGAGGGAATTGGGGAAGATAGGCGCCAAGCGCGATGGCGAAAACGCCAACTCTAGCTTTTGTGTTAACCAACATGAAGTTAGCCTCCTTGTTTTTTCTCTTCCCCATTATATAACGAAGGCGGATTTTAGCGATAAGGAAGCGATGAAATCCTCCTTTTGGCTCGAATTTCGCAACCTTTTCGAAATCACGCAAGGGGTTTAAACGGCAGCCCGATACAGCTCCTATCCTGAAATAGAGAAACATCGTATTTAATAAAAATCGTCAAAGAAACAAGAACAAGAAAAAGACGCGTATTTTAACGTACGTGTCTCGACAATCAAGGTTGCCCGTAAGCGTCCGACCACACGAGGTGTTTTTAATTCAATTGTCGGCACACACCAGCTCTATTTCATCACGAATATGAAATTAATGTCTAACATACTCGACAAATATTTGTATTTAATGTAGAATATACTCGACAAAGAGGTATTTATGAATCGCGAGACTTTGAAAAGAATTATCTTTGATCAGCATCAAGTGATAAAAGATGCTGTGATAATTGACAGGGATGTTGTTTTAGAAAAAAACGCTAATTATGTATTAGTGGGATTAAGAAGAGCCGGCAAAACAACATTGCTTTATAAAAGAGTGCAAGAATTAATCAGCGAAGGTGTTGATTGGAATCAAATTATTTACATTAATTTTGATGATGAAAGGTTGCTGGGATTCACCATTAACGATTTTGATGACATTCTTTTGGTCGCGGAAGAATTATCAAACAAAAAGCATTATTTTTATTTTGATGAGATTCAAAATATCGATGGTTGGGAAAAGTTTGCTATTCGTATGGCAAACCAAGGATACAAAGTCGATATTACCGGAAGCGATGCAAAAATGCTTTCCAAAGAGGTGGAAGCTAAGCTGGGCGGAAGATACATTTCTAAGGAAATCATGACCTATTCTTTTGATGAGTTTTTAAGAGCTAATAACGCAAATAAAGATGGATATTCCGTTAAAGAAATTGGACGAATTAATAGTTTGTTAAACGATTATTTTGTTAATGGTGGTTTCCCCGAATCTGTTGGTTTTAAAAACAAAAGGGAATACGTTTCGAGCATTTATCAAAAGGTTCTTTATAACGACATTATCGTTCATAACAAGATAAGAAATGAAAACGGCATCAAACTGATGATTAAAACAATTGCCGAATCGGTGAAGCAAGACCTTTCCTTTACTAAAATTCAAAATAATATCACTGGTATAGGATATAGAATATCTAAGGATATAGTTATCGATTACTGTGGATATTGCAAGGATGCATTTCTTTTATTCACACTAGAAAATTACTGCGCTTCTTTTTTAGATAGGAATAGCAATCCGAAATATTATTTTATGGACAACGGAATATTAAATCTTTTCTTAGACGACAAAAGAAGCTCGTTATTAGAAAATATTGTCGCTCTACACTTATATAGAACTCACAAAGAATGCCTTTACTATTTTAAAGGTAATAAAGCTGACATTGATTTTTACCTTTCTGAACTGAATACCGCAATTCAAGTAGCGTATTCAATCAACGAAAAAGAAGCTTACGATCGTGAAGTCAGCAATTTAATCGCTTTTGCTAAAACCGATCACTCCAAATCAAATTTGATCATTGTTACTTACGAAGAGGAAAAAACAATCGAAATCGATGGTTTTTTAATCAAGGTTGTTCCACTAAAAAAGTTTTTACTTAATGAATGATTCATCTTTCAAACTGGAGATGTGGGTTCAATTCTCGTGTCCGTCCATTTTCCTAAAGGTTTTAAAGGATGGTCCTAACAACAGTTTTCTTGGTAACTGAGAAAGAGAAAATGATTTAAAAATCAAAAAATAATAAAAACACGTATTTTAACGTACGTGTCTTTCAATTAAGGATGTCTCCAATTGTCGGTACCCTAATACATTTTAAGGTCCAATTGTCTGTACATGAATCAGCTAAACCGCGACTATTTTCGACACATTTAGTGATTTCACTTACTATGTATTTATGAAAAATTAGGAGTTGAACTCCAAAAATTACGAAATATAATATAGTTGAGGTAAAAATAATGATTGAAAGAACTATTTATCGAGAAATTATTAAAACAATTAAAAACAAAGCGGTTACCGTTATTACAGGCGCTAGGCAAGTCGGAAAAACGACTTTATGTGGTTTAATTGAAAAAGATTTAGGGTTCGGATATGTTTCTTTAGCGGATCCACTTGTTAGAAACGCAGCCAAAAATGATCCTGCTGAATTTTTATCTCTTCATCCAGCTCCATATATTATTGATGAAATACAGAAAGCTCCAGAACTATTTGATTATTTAGAAGGTACAGTGGATGCTCTTATTAAGTCTGGAAAAAAGAGAGGTTTGTATGTTTTGACAGGCTCTCAAGCCTATAAACTTATGAAAGGCATCACTGAGTCTATGTCTGGTCGAGTTGGTCTTATTTCAATGGAACCATTATCTATGAGTGAGATTAATAATGTTTCTGAACAACCATTTGTAATTGATGTCAATCATATTAACGAAAGATGTAAAACATATATGATTGAAACGAATAGCCTTTATGAATACATTGTAAGAGGCTTTTATCCGGAACTTTATGATAATCAGGATTTGGATACTGGTTCATTTTATTCAGATTACGTAACAACTTACTTAGAAAGAGACGTCTCGGATTTAATAACATTAAAAGACAAGCAAAAATTCATTAATTTTATGACAATATTAGCTTCTCTTACTGGTCAAGAATTAATCTATGACAATTTAGCAAAAGAAGTTGGGATAGATATGAAAACCGTACAATCTTGGATTAGTGTTTTGGTAGCTGGAAATATAATCCATTTATTGCAACCATATTATGAAGAAAGTGTTTCTAAACGGGTTGTTAAAAGACCAAAAGTATATTTCTCCGATACAGGATTGGCGTGTTATTTGGCAAGAGTTAATTCTCCAGAGACATTAAAAAACTCTTATTTAAAAGGACATATCGTTGAAACTTATATTATCAATGAAATAATTAAAAGTTACAAAAACAACCACAAGGATGTCGATGCATCTTTCTATTATTTTAGAACCTTTGATAAGGATGAAGTTGATTTAGTGATTGTATCCGACGGTAATATTTCTCTAGTGGAATTAAAAAGTGGAGAAACATATAAAAAGGACGATATAAAAGCCTTTGACTTATTCAAATCAACAAAACTTAGACGCACCAAAAACGCAATAGTGTGTACTACTCACGCTATTTATTCAATTGGTGAAGATTGTTATGTTCTCCCTGTTTCCTCTATATAGTGAAATAGGTTTAAACCTCGTGTCCGTCCAGTTTTTCACTGGGCTTTTATGTGTCCGGTTACAAATTGAATAAAGTTGTTTCCACAAGACCAAATATATCAAATAATGCTTAAAAATAAAAAACACGTATTTTTACGTACGTGTCTCGACAATCGATGATGGCGGAGGCAGAGAGATTTGAACTCTCGCATCAGGTTAAGCCCGATCTAACGGTTTAGCAAACCGTCCCCTTCGGCCTCTTGGGTATGCCTCCGTGCAAGAGTAACTATACACTAAAAGAGTTTTTTTCGCATTAATTTCTTTTGATTTTCAAAATCAATGAATCCAAATCGTCTTAATTTCAAATGGTCGGAAAAGGATTTCATGAGGGTCGATGGTGTCAATCGGCTCCTCTAAGGCATTCGTCAAAGTGACTTTGCTATAAGAGGCCGGAATCGAAAGAGCGCAATTTCCTCCTAAGCCGCTGGAATCATAAAGGCGAACGATTAATCCATCCCCTGAATATGCCGTTTTAAAGCAAGAGATCACAATCGATGGGTTGGTGACGAATATGGTGTTTTTAGGGTCTTCATTTTCTTTGAAATAAAGCACTTGCGCATTGAAGAGATTTCCTAATTCGTCGACATGAGCATGGGCGAAAGAGGAATTGTGGACGTAGATCGCATAATCATAAGAAGTCGGTTTCTGATCCATATGAGGACAAGGGTAATTCGCGCTGCGAAGCAAAGAAAGCTCCACTTTCCCTTCTTTGGCGTAGAAACCGGATTTTGTTTTGTTGAAGAAAGAAACTCCGCAATTTTCATAAGAAAGATCGATCCATTTGTAGGTGGCACATTCAAATTGGGCTTTCCGATGGGGGGTGTCATTCAAAGTCGAACGATCATGATAGCCAAATTGAGTGTCACATCTTACCCTCGGAGGCATCCCTCGCACCGCAAAACAGGCCTTTAAAAGATAATCATCGTCATGCCAATCCACCTCATGATGGATTTTGATGATTCGAGAATCGTCGTTAATGAGGATGGTCTGCCTTAAGAAAGAGGATTTAAAGGCATACGTGTCATTGATTTCGATGATCGGACCATAACGTTTCATGCCTCGTTTTTGCAACTTCATATATTGCTCAGGCTGATTTCGATAATTGTCTAAGAGATTCCAATTCGCATATTTCGGGTCTTTGCCATCGATAAAGACACGGAGTTTGTTGCCATATCCTTCCAAGACATCTTTCCCCGTTTCATTGTCCACCAGAGTCAAGAAAGAGCCATCTTCGGCGAAAGTAATCATGAAATTCTTCGTCACCAAAGAATTCTGATTTTCGATTCTTTTCCCCTTGAATCTTCTAAAGACGTTGCTGTTTCCATTCGCAGGTAGGCTGAAAGAATAATACCAATTGCCCTTCTTTTCCTCATGGAGGGTTGGATATTGGGAAAAATTTCTAACGTAATAGCCTTTTTTGTATGTCGGAGAATAATTGTCTTCCGAGGCGGATTTCATAATCGCATCTAATTTTTGATTCAATTGCTGATATCCCTTTTCGGTTTCTTCGTTGACCCTGGCGATGGAAGAGCCTGCCAAAACATCATGGACTTGATAAAGCAAAAATTGCTTCCAGATCTCTTTCAAAGCGGCGTCATATTCAAAATGTCCCTGTTCGGCCAAATAAATCTCCACCACTTTAAGTTTCTCTTCCAATCTTCGATTCCATTGTTTGAGGTTCGATTGGGAGGTATAGGTTCCTTGATGTGCCTCGAGATAGAGTTCTCCTTGATAAGTCGGAAGAGAATGGGATAGGGCGGAAAAATCATGGAAGAAAGTCGTGGCTCTCTCTTGCAAGATATGAGGAAGATTGAGGTTATGGTCCATTCGTAACAAGCCCTCTTCCATATCGACGGAAGGACCTCCCCCTCCATCGCCGTTGCCATAAAGCAACAAACCTTGCATAACAATAGGCTCTTCCAAATTATTCGAAGGCATGGCCAAGAATTCGCTAGGAGAGCAAAAACCGTGGTAACCGTTCGGCCCATGTCCAAAATGAGTGAGGACGCTAGAGCCATCTAGCCCTTTCCATTGGAAAGTCGAATAAGGAAATAAAGTGGCCCACGACCAGCTCATTTTACAAGTCAGGAAATAGAATTGGTTGGTGCTTTTCAACACTTCTGGCAAGGAAGGGCTGAATCCGAAAGTGTCAGGAAGCCAGCCGACTTCGGCATAATGGCCAAAATGTTCTTTCCAGAATTTTTGACCCAATAGCATCTGCCGCATCAAAGCCTCTTCGCCGACATTATTGACATCGTGCTCCACCCAACCTCCACCGACCAAATCGATTCTTCCCTCTTTCTCTGCCGCCACAAGATCCTGAAAAAGCGTTGGGGCTTCTTCCTTGATCCATTCGACTTGCTGAGGCTGTGAGAGAGAATAGACGAAGTTCGGGTATTTTTTGATCAAATAAAGGGCATTGGAGATCGTGCGTATGGCCTTTCTTTTGCTTTCCCGATATGGCCAAAGCCAAGCCAAATCCAAATGAGAATGCCCGACGGCATAGGCAGTGTAATCGCTGGAGGAAGGCAAGGAAAGGAGACGGTTGGTGATTTCTTTGCCTTTTTTCTCTTTCTCTGGCCAATCATAGACATAGAGATCGCGAACCTTTCTTAAACCTTCTAGGATCTCCCCAAAATAAGGGTCTTCTTTGGTGGCATGGGTCAAATAATCCCACAAGACTTCGATATCATAAAGGAGGGAAGAATGTTCTGGGTGTTCGATTTCGAGACAGCATTCTTGGAAAACCCCTGGGTGAGGGAAACGATGGGGAAAAAGGATATTGTCTCCCGCGTCAAGCCAAAGATCGATCTTCCCTTCATGAACCAGTTTTTTCAATGGATAATGGCATTTTAGATAACGATATTCCGGCGAAGAAAAGGCATACACCCCATCGGAAAACCCTTTGATGGGGTTCCCTTCTTGGTCATAGAGAAGGGCTTCTCCCCCACATTGGAAATTAAGAAGCAAATTCTCCAAATCCAAACCAAGAGGAATTTTTCCTTTGACATGGAACCAAGCGCAGGTGAAATCATGATTGCCCCACTTCTCATTCGGGTGGATGGGGCGGGCGGAAAGAGATTTTCTTTTTTTGAACGGCAATGGTTCTTTCGAAAGATGGCAGGTCACTTTCAAAGAAGCGACTTTTTCAAAGGCGGCAGGCAGAAGAAAACGATCGATAAAATCCGCGATCAAAGTTTTCTCCCGCTCGGCATAATTGGGATTTAATTTGAATTCGTCCATAGGAACCTCCTCGATATGCGTTTATGGTTTCTGATGAGGAAAGTCCTTTTCGCCTTTTATGGGGCCAAAGCGACTTGGTTTTCGTTGATGATGATCCGATTCCGTTTGCAATTGCTGTCACGAATCGCTTTCTGGAGATAAGTGTTTTTGCTCACAGGAAGTGTCTTATAACCAAATAGCAAGGATACTTGTTTGGCTAAATCATCGATGTTCATCGCCCCTTGCTCACGGAGAACATCGGCGCAGGCATTAGCGATTTCCGCATAGCAAATATCCGTGAGGGTGCGTTGGGAAGAATGTTCTAGGTCGATGCGATAATTCCGATATCTGGTCTCGTCAAAAGAAGCGGGCGCGTAGAAGAGAACTTCCCCATTTTTGAAACTTTGGATGGCTTTCCCGATGTTATAAAGGGCACGTTCGACTTTGTCTTTCATCCGGCTGCCAATCCGTTGCACCCCCATCGCCTCACGAAGGCGGAGATTCAAAAGCTCGCGAGAAATCGGGCCTTCGCTTTGAATGACCTCCAAGATGAAGTCATCTAAATCGAATTCGGTCTCGTAATGGTATTTGCCCATCGCATAAGGGATCGAATTTCGTTTGACGGGTTGCTTGATAAACAGAGGGGTTTTTGGTTTAGAAAGGGTGTTTTGTTTTTCTTCCGGATGGGAGATGGCTTCATTGATGGCCTGAACGACTTTTTTAATCACTTCTTCCCTGTGGTCCATATATTCGACCGAATAGACGCGATAAAGTTTCCAAGAAAGACGGTTCAAGACATTGGGCTCATTGACATGGCGGTCCCGACAGGTCATCTTGGCAAAAGATTCGTTGTCGCAAAGGATCCCTAAGACATATTCGTTCGGCTTTTCTTTCAAAGCGACGGCGACATCGATCTTGAAAGTGGATTCGCCGATATTTTCGCTGACCACGTAGCCAAGTTTTCTTAAATCCTCGGCCAGATAATGTCCGATTCCTTCGCTTTCGCCAAAGGATAGATTCGCGGCATTTCGAGGGAGATAATCATATCCGTATTTTGCGAAATAAAGGAAGGATTTGAGGTAGGCGGCCCCATCGTTTTTCGCTTTTTCGGCGCGAATTTCGGCAGGATCGATGGAAGAGAAAACCATCATTTCTTCTCTTGCTCGGGAGACGGCGACATTTAGTCTTCGTTCTCCTTTCTTTAAGGACAGCGGGCCAAAATTGAGGGATAGAGTCCCATTTTTGTCTGGTCCATAGGTAGTTGAGAAAAGGATGACGTCCCGTTCATCGCCTTGGACGTTCTCGAGATTCTTGATGAAGATTTTCTCTCCTCCCGGCTCAAGATTTAAATCTGGGTTTTTGGCCAATTCCTTGTCCAAAAGATCGTCCACGACATTTTGCTGGGCCTCATTGAAAGTCACCACCCCAAGAGAATGGGTCCGTAATTCTTTGTCTGAAAGACGGCGGATGATTTCTGCGACCACCGCTTTGGCTTCGGCACGGTTCACGCCTCTCCCTCTTTCATAAGTGGATTTCACATAATGGTAAGAGACAGATTCCCTCTCCTTCCGCGGAGAAGGGAAAGTATAAAGGTTGTTTCCATAGAATTTGTTGTTAGAGAAAGCAATCAGGGATTCATGACGGGAACGGTAATGCCATAAGAGACGTTTCCTCGGAAGTCCCAAGACAATCGCATCATCAAGCAAAGATTCCAAATCTTCGTCTAAGGAAGCAAAAGAAGTCAGATCGTCGTTGTCGTTGGAGCCGATCGTGGTCGTAAAGAAAGAAGTCGGCGGCATTTGTTGCTCATCGCCGGCGATGACGACGGATTTGGCTCTGGCAATGGCCCCGATGGCTTCGGAGGTGGGAATCTGAGAAGCTTCATCAAAGATGACGACATCGAACTGATAATCGTCGATATCTAAGAATTGAGCTACCGAAATCGGGGACATCATAAAGCATGGGGTAAGGCTTTGAATGAGGTCTTTGTAATTATGGAAGATGGCTCGAAGGGAGACGCCCCTGCCACCATTGCGGGCCAATTTAGCCAATTGGTTGGCCATCGTGGAATGGGCGTAATTGATCGCATCTCTTGGGAAAGAGGAAGAAATCTTTGCCGCGGTGACGGCTGTGGTCAAAGAGGCGAATTCTTCCAAATCGGATGCATAATTTCGAACCATGTTGTCCATTTCCTCACTAGAAAGGGTGGAAATGTTCCTTTCTTTGAGGGTGGAAAGAATCAAGGAAGAAGAAAGGGATTTCTCAAAATGCGAAACCAATAAGGAATCCTTGATTTTTCCTTGCTTATATAGGGCGAGATAGCCAGGGGAAACGTATTCTTCGGCCCGATCGAGCATAGTTAAGAGACTCGACCATTCTGCTAAACGGCCCAAGGAGCCCAAAGCAGAACGGATTTTCGTATATAAGATACCGTAATATTGGGCATTGTCCGGATAGAGATCCAAATCAAATTGGTACAAGGATTTCAAAGTCTCGCGTTTTTTGGAGAAAAATTCGAAATCACGGAAAAATTTATTGATGGTGCCGCCGAAAAGGGAGCCTTGGTCCAAATCGGATAAATAACGTCCGCCATCTTCTTTCTTCCCTTCGGCAAAATCAAGGAGAATCGCTCGTTTGGCGATGGTTAAGGTGGCTTCGAATTGTTTGAGAATCGTCTCTCCATCCGGCCAATGGAGGAAATCGTGCTTGCCCAAAAGGAAACGAACATAAGGATCAAGAGAGTCAAATCGCTGAATCTGGCGTTGGTAAAGGGTAAGATCGGAGATGGCAATCTCTAAGGCATCGCCTTTGTAGGCATCTTTGAATTTGGCGTATGGCTTTAATTGGCTCCGCAGGGCTTTTAGGGCTTTGTGACGCTGGAAGAAAGGCAAAGAATGAGCCGTTTCTAATTCTTGGCTCATCTCCTTTCCTTTCCGTTCTAGGAAATCTTCGTGATAAGAGACGAGAATCTTTTCCTTGGTCTTCAAGATGTCGGTTCTAAGCTGGATTGCTTGTCTGATCTCTTCCTCTTTTTTCACGAAGGTTTCGTCCATATAACATTCCGGCCATGTCTTGATCCCACTTCGTAGCACCGAAACGATCTCTCGATATCCTTCGGCGTTGTTTTTGCTTTCCAAAAGAAGGCCTTTCTTATGGAAAAGGTTATAGACATCGAGTTTTAAGGATTGCAAAATCGGAAGCAATTCTTCCAACTCCCCTTTCAGCGCGCTGCGATATTCCATCGAATAAATCCGATTTTGGAACCCTAAGAAAGGAGAGGAAGGATAATTCTCGAAAGTATCGGAAAGAGAGGCGATATTGCCTAATAATTCCAAAGTCTCCTGATAATTGGTTGACGTGAATTTGGCCAACGATTCATAAGGAAAACGATATGGCTCTCCGGCTTCCTCGTTTTTCAAATAGATGAGAATCGCCTCATAAGGTGAAAGGAAGAATTCCCCTTTATCGTGCAGGGCAGAGATTTTCTCATTCAAGGCAGAACGGTTCTTTTCGATATTCTCCGCCAAGGAATCAAATTTCTCATCCTCGGCCAAAGGACCCATCGCCAAAAGATGGGAATACGTGTCCAACACCTGGCTTTTTGGG
The DNA here is from genome assembly GCA_902794835.1 of uncultured Erysipelotrichaceae bacterium. Taxonomy (GTDB): domain Bacteria; phylum Bacillota_I; class Bacilli_A; order RFN20; family CAG-826; genus UBA4951. The sequence continues at coordinate 16,173 of CADBIO010000015.1, read as the reverse complement.
GTTTGAATATTCGCCAGCTCTAAAGTGAATTGGCCTAACATCAGATCATCCAGCCGGCGTTTGACCACATCCAAAGCCACTTCTTTCTCCGCCACAAAAAGAACTTTTTTGCCATGATAGAGGAAATTCACGATCATGTTGGCGATGGTTTGAGACTTGCCTGTCCCTGGTGGGCCATCCAGAATGAAAGATTCCCCTTTTTCGGCATCTAAAATGGCCTGAATCTGCGAAGAGTCGGCATTGAGGGGAATGGCCACTTCATCCGGTCTGACTTTCTGGTCTAATCTTTTGCCATCTTCTTTTTTGCCCACCCAGTCTTTTTCTCCGTTCACGAAAGAGGAGACGATTTTGTTTTTCATGATCTTCTCTTTGTTGACTTTGAGATCATTCCACATCACGAAATGGGCGAAAGAGAAGAGAGAAAGAACCGACGGCTCTTCCAAAAGAAGCCAATTCTTCATCGGGGCGATGATCTTCCTGACTTCGTTATAGATCAGGCGAAGGTCTGGAGTTCCGTCTTCTTTCTTAGGCAAAGAGGAAAGGCGCGAGAAATCAAGATGATAATTTTCTTTGAAATATTCAAATAGGGTGTGATTGATGTCAATTTCGTTGAAATCGTATTCTAAGGTGTAGAAAGCCCCGTTCCTTCTCCGGGGGATTCTCACCGGAAGCAAGAACAAAGGAGCATACATCGCCCCCGTTCCATGCAAGGCGCTGGATTCCGTGTCATACCAACGAATCAGCCCTAGGGTGATAAAAAGGGGGTTGCAACCACTTTCTTCAAGGGAAGTATTGGCTCTCCGAGAAAGGGATTTAGTGGCATTTAGTTTCAATCCCCCTTTACTAAAAGAGATGATCCGCCCCTTCTCAAATCCATCTTTGATTTGCCGTTTGGATGCTTGGTCATGGAAGGTCAGGATGCCTTTTAAATCTTCTTGGTTATCACCGACAAGCTCCGTTTCCGCCAAAGTGACCTTCCGATCATCGTATTTGGCCAAGAAAGAGAAAAAATCCTCAGGAGAATCGACCATGATTTGGACTGTGTTCGCTTTGATTTTGAGGTTGATGAGCTTATTGCCGAGATTAAGGTCAAGCAATTTGTCTTCCCAGAAATCGTAACGGTTTTTCTTGGTTTTGGCATGTTCTGGCAAATACCGTCTGGCCATAAAATCGACGCCAGAGAATTGCTGATTCTGACCAACATCCAAAGAAGGGACGACGATGGATTTGACGCCGTTTTCTTCTCTGAGGCTAGGAATCGGGTAAAGGAGCTCTGAACGACACTGGGCGATATCGAGGGCATAATGGAAATTCTTTTCCGTTTGAAGGGTTTTATAAGCCGCGTCTTTGGCTTCTTGGAAAGACATCGTGCTTCCTTCCACCACCGCGGTGGATTCTAAGACACAAAGATGTTCAAATCCTTTGGAAGCGGCATTGATCACCACTTGACCATTTTCTTCCAGAGGCATGGCAAAGGATTCTTCATCTAACCAAATTCCGACCATCGCATGACTTCCTAAGGTCACCAAAATCGGACGTAAGCCAATCCCTTCGAAAACCGAAGCCAGCAACAAAGAAAGATCCAAGCAATTCCCTAAACGGTCTTTCAGAACATCTTTTGGCAAACGGATGCGTTGGAAGATTTTCTCATAAGAAGCCGGGGATACCACATAACGGAGGTTCAACCCCTTCACGGTGTGATAGACAGAATCAATGTCTTTCAAGATTTCATTGGGGTCATGAGATTGATATGCGTCGAAAGAAGAATCCCCATATTTCTCTTTTTTATAGGCGGCTGCCTTAGAGATTAATTCGGTGATGACAGGCTCATTGGGGGTAACAAAAGAAGCAAGGATGTCATCGATTCGGTCCGAAGAGGCGCTTTCCTCGATGGGACAAAAACGAAGATTCACCGAAGAAGTCGCCAGAAGTTTTCCCTCTTTGGAGACTAATGTGGCTCTTAGGGAGCCAGGAACAGTCTCGGAAATCTCATAAAGCTTTTGAGGGTCAATAAAAATCTGGAAATGGTTGACAATGGTCGGACGGATGCCCTTCTCTAACAAACCGATATGGATATTCGCGATCGAGACAAAATTAGGGACGGCTTCAAAACGAAGAACAGAATCACGGATATCTTCCCCAGAATTGTTGGTGATGGTAACCATTTTCAGGAAAGAAAAAGCATTCGCCTTGTTGGAGCCACTGGCTTCTTTTTTCAACAGATAGGCTTGGTAATTTACGTAATTGACGATCTTCGTCGCCGTTAAGGAAAGGGAAATCCCCGCTTTGTTCTCGTTCATATCAAAATTATAGCAACGTCCCCCTTATTTTGGCATAAAAAACATCGTTTTTTTCACCTGACAAAGCGCCAAACAAGTCAATGAAAAACAGGGGCTCAACGTAAGAAAGAAAAAATATTGAGCTAACGCCATCGAAGCGTTCATTTTTTCCTTTTTGACGTTTTGATTGTCGGTGAAATGAGAGGTCTAGTTTAAAAGGACGTTTCTCGAAAAAAGGTCAATTTTTTTCTTTTGCCTGAAAATGTTCTTCTAATTCTTCCCCTTCTTTCGCCAACTCCATTCGTCTTAGCAAATCTTTTCCTTTTTTCTGAAACCAATAACGCATATCGTCAAAGAAAGGATCCTCGGGTTTCGAATCCAAGAAGAAAGGAATCAAAGCCTCTTTCATCAATAATCGCAATAAGGGCCGATGGGCAGAAATCATATCATCAGAATAAAGAGTTCGGTGATGGAGCAAGAAAGAAAGGAAGGCAACATCGTCTTCTTCCCAATTTAGATACATTCTCTTCTTGACCCAAAGGGAGAGAGAATGGATGGTCTCTAATAGACGGAGGACAAAATCGTAATGTCCTTCGTTGGTCAATAAGGCAAACGAATCTAAAGGCATCTTCATTTTCTCGTAACCATCCACTTGATAGGCTTCCTCGATTTTTCGATCTGCCTCTCTGGTTTCTTCTTGGCTTGACGAAGAAAGGTTGGGCAAGGAGAGGATGGTTTCGTTGAGATAAGAGATGCTACAAAGGATGTCGATTTTATCTTCTAGGGGATTCATCGTTAACGGCCTCGAAAATAGAGCAAAAGAATAATAACAGCAAGCAAAAGAAGAAGGGAGATGCCAGCAATCAAAACGGCTATCATTTTATTCCTTCTTTGCCTAAGCAAAGCGTCGAATTGGCTTCGCAAAATTTCAGAATCGCGATAACGAACCGGCAAGGAAAAGACAAAATTCCGCAATAAAACCGGGTCTTTTTTCGAAGAACGAGAAAGAGCCAAGGCGTTTTGATAGATTTCTTCTTTTCGCTTATTTTCTTCGCAATGCTGGATGTGGGCTGTCACATCTTTGTAAGTCGGGATGGCTTGAAAAAGAAATAAAGCGGAGTCAAAACGGTATTCTTTTTCTCTAAGAAGAGCCGCCTGATAGACTCTTTCTTTTCTTTCTTCCCGTTTTCGGAATCGGCAATCTTTCGCTTGATAGGCGGAATCCAGGAAGCCATCCAGCCCTTCGAAAATCAGACGGGCTTCCTCCCACCGCTTCTGCTCTTTCCAGGCAAAGGCTTTATCGTAAAGATCTTGCTTTTTGCCTTGCTCACATTGGGCGATTCTCTCTTTTACGTCGCGATAGGTCGAAATCGTCTGGAAAAGGGCGATGGCATAATCGTATTTTCTTTCTTCGAGCAACCTTTTGGCTTTCCGATAGATTCCTTTTTTCCTGGATTCCTCACATTCTTCGGCTTTCTCTTTGGCGTCTTGATAATCTGGGATGGAACGGAAAAGGGCGATCGCGGATTCATATTCCATATCGAGGATGCAATTCATTGCCTTGCGGTAGATTCTCTTATTCCTAAGTTCCACGCATTCTTTCGCCTGTTTTTTAGAATCTTTGTAATTTCCAATCTTCAAAAAAAGCTCTTCTGCTTCCGAATAATCTTTCTCTTCTTTCAGGCTCAATGCCTGCTGATAGAAATCTTCGTTTCTTTTTTCTTGTTCCTGTTTGACGATTTCTCTTTGTTGCAAAGAGGCGATTTCTTTGGCTTCATGACGATATTCTTCTTTTGTTTCCTTGGAAGCAAGATGGAGCAATTCTAGATATAAAGGGTCTTCCAGCAAGGAAGAAAGATAAGTTCTTCCCAAGCGAATCTTCTCCCCTTCATAGATCACCCCATAACGGGCCAAAAGAAGATTCCAATAGATTTCCGGCTCTTGGGGATGATCGGAAAGGAGACTTTCCAAGACAGCGGACGCTTCATCATATTCCCCTTGGTTACGATAAAGGGTGGCTTGTTCCATCAGATCCAGAAGAATAGGGTCAAAGGAAAGAGGAAGGGTTTGCTTCATCCCACAGGAAGGACAGACAAAGACTTTGGTCCCTTCTTTTGCCATTAATGGCTTCAGACAACTTTTACATTTAACGAGTCGCCCCATAGCCTAATCTTATTGTAAAAGAAAAAGAACCAACTCAGTGATTCTTTTGCTTTTTTTAGGAAAGATGGGATTAATAAGCTCTTGCGAAATAGGCAATGACTTTAGCCTGCTTCCCAGAAACCGGACAACGGAGGGAAGTGTCTTCTGGCAGACGTTGATAAAGGCAACGTGCCGTGGCTCCATTGGTTTTGGATTTGATTTCCGCTTCGGAATCTGCGCTTCCATCATAAGCCATGCGGACGAATCCGCCTTTGGTATTAAGAACATCATTCATCTCTTCGAGTGAGGAAACGTCGGTGATGTGGGCATTGAGATTCTCTAACGCTTTCTGATACATCGTTTCATGGATGTCTTTGAGGATTTGCGGAAGCAAGGAAGCTAAGGTATCGAGTTTGACGGTTGTCTTTTCGGAATTGACACGTTTGGTGAGGATAGCCTCTCCTTTTTCTAAATCTCCCGGGCCGATTTCGATTCTCAAAGGAACGCCTTTCATCTCATATTGGGCGAATTTCCATCCTGGGGTCCGATTATCGTCATCATCTAATTTGACGCGGATTCCTAAGGCTTTGATTTCTTCGAAGAGCTTATGGCAGGCCTCTAAGACTCCTGGCGTTTGCATTCTCACCGGGACGATGACGACTTGAATTGGAGCGACATAAGGAGGCAAAACTAAGCCATTGTCATCCCCATGAACCATGATGATCGCGCCTAAAAGACGGGTAGAAACACCCCAAGAGGTCTGATAAGGGGTCTCTAAGACGGATTGTCTTCCTAAGAATTGAACGCCGCTGGATTTGGCGAAACCTTGGCCCAAATAATGAGAAGTCCCACTTTGAAGGGCTTTTCCATCGTGCATCAAAGCCTCGATGGTGTAGGTTTCTTTCGCGCCGGCGAATTTCTCCGATTCGGTTTTTCTGCCGACGATGAAAGGGATGGCCAAAAGGTCTCTTCCACAATCGTTATAGACATGGAGCATGTCGATGGTGTTTTTTCTGGCTTCTTCTTCCGTCTCGAAAAGGCAATGTCCTTCTTGCCAGAGGAATTCGGCGCCCCGTAAGAAAGGACGGGTGGTCTTTTCCCAACGGACGACGGAACACCATTGGTTATAACGGATCGGCAAATCGCGATAGGACGTGACACGTTTTTTGAATAATTCGGAGAACACCACTTCGGAAGTTGGACGGATGATCAAAGGATCAGATAAAGTCTCTCCTCCGCCGATGGTGGCCACCAGACATTCTGGGGCAAATCCTTCCACATGCTCTTTTTCTTTATTGAACAAAGAGGCTGGGATTACCATAGGGACATAGACGTTTTCCGCGCCATTTTCTTTGAAACGACGGTTCATGTAATTTTGGATTTCCTCCCAGATGGCGTAGCTATAGGGCAGGTAATCGATAAATCCTTTGACGGAATAATAATCCATCAAATCCGCCTTCCGGCAGACATCCGTGTACCATTTGGCGAAGTCCACATCGCGGCTGGTGATAGCCTCATTTTTCTTTTCCATATTATTGCTTGTTTCCTTTCATTTCCTTGAGACGGAGCTCGTCTTTTTCATTGAGTGGGACGAAACCACTTTGATAAGGGCCAAAGACATCGGAGGCGACATAATCGATGCCAGAGCCGACAACGAGTTCAATCGCGTTCCAATCAGGCAAATCCGTGCCCACGAAGATCCGTTTGTATTTCAGTAAACGTTCCACCAAAGCGTGTAGTTGCGAACGGATGGCCATATCCATATGTTTAGAGTCCGTGTCGTCATTATGGAAATCGACGAAGAAGATGTCCATCAATTTCAAAATCGCATCGTCCGCGGAAAGCGACTTCCCTTTTAAGATCATGCCGATGGCAAAGCCGGTCTCATGAACGTCTTTCAGCATATTGATGACATTGTTCATCCCTAAGGAACGGACGGAAGAATTCAAATCGCTTTCTTGCAACAAGAACATGATATTGGCCTCTTTGGCACCGCGAAGATTCCCGAAAATCGCTGGGATGGTTGGCAATTCTCTCATCATCACCGGATAGAAGAGACGTTGGGAACGAAGTGGCCGTTCCGAGACAAAGCGAGAGACGATGGTCTTGGCGAGATAGCCAAAGAGATTGTTTTGGTCTTTCGCCCGAATGGCATAATTCTTCAACTCCTCGATCGTGGAGAAGGAAGTGCGATCGGCATCAGGAACGGCTTTGGCCATATACCCTAAGACCGAGTGACGGGAAACGCCATAGACAGGGCGGAAATAATTGTTGATCCGTTTATCGAAGATGATACGTTCCACTTCGGAACGATATTTGGAGACATCGAAATTGGTGAAATCGTCAAACCCTTTCTTGTAGAAAGACAAGGAACTGTCCGTCTCATAGGCATGAATGGAGGTTTTTTGGGAAGATTCCATGATGGCATCGGGGTCGCCATAGACGTCTTTGTTGGAGACAACGCCTGCTTTTAGGACATAAGTCGGTTCGTTGTTTTTGAGTTTCGAAGAGAGGGCGTTATTGACTCCATTGACGGTTCGGAGAGCATAAGCCACCGCTTCTTCGGGATCGTTGATATCGAAATTGCAGACGAGAAGTTGATTCTCGGAAAGTTTCATCAATTTTGTGTTGCCAGAAAGATAATGGTCCAAGGCAAGGCGGAATTTGGAACAGACGGTTCTAGGAACGTTGTTGTCGTAACCATCGACTTTCTTGCGTTTCAAAGAGAAACAGAATGTCGTCCCGTTGGAAGCGCCATGTTCTTTTAAGGAAGTCGCGAACTGATTTTCGGAAACGAATGGGTGAGCGATCGAGGAGGTTTTCTTTTTCGTTGAAGTCTGCAAGAGATAGCTTTCTAGATGCAAAAGACCATTAGAAGGGTCAGATTTTGTGATTTTCAGATAGGAGGATGTGTTTTTCTTGGAGGAACGGAGATAAACGTTGGTTTGTAAGAAATCGGGGGTTTGCTTTCCGGAAAGGATGCTTTCGACCCAAGTACGGACTTTGTCTTGCTCTTCTGCCGGGAAGGACGAATAAAACCGTTTTAAGCTGACGTTTTTCTTCTGTGAAATTCGTGATAAATCAAAGTAAGTGACATTGTCATTGATCGAATCGATGCGATAGACGCGAGCGCCAGAGGCCTCATATTCAATCGTCTTGGCAAAATGTTCATCCATAGCGCAAGAAACGGAATAAGTAACGACCAAAGTGATCAAAACCACTGCCACAAGACCGATGGCAATCCATAGCAAAACACTCGCCCAATCAAGTTGAGAAAGCCAGGCGACAAGTCGGTCGATAAAATTTTCTAAGATGATAATAAACGTCATTACGAAAAGGGCGGCTTTTAAGGGCCTAACTAATGTTACCACTTCTTCCCCCTCTCTATGAAATAGAAATCGATTTCTTTGCTTGTTTGGGTCACTTGAAAGCGATATGATTACTAACGCTACGGAGAAGTACCCAAGTGGCCGAAGGGGGCAGTCTCGAAAACTGCTAGTAGGTGCAAGCCTAGCGAGGGTTCAAATCCCTCCTTCTCCGCCATCCTCGATTGTCAAGACACGTACGTAAAAATACGTGTTTTTATTACTTTTTTGAAGATGTTTATATTCACGATTTTATGAAGGTGGCTATAAGGAATGTCTTATTTAAGCGCTGTCTCTAAAATAATGTTTAATACAGAAATTGCGTCAGAGAACGATATATCAGAGGCGAATTCATTCTTCTTTAAAAATGATTCCCATCTTTTCTGCATAGATAAATCATTTGCAATTTGATTCTTTATTTCGGTCGCGTGTCCCGAAGAAAAAATAGTATTTCTATATCTACACGTATTATTAAACGCTTCTTTAAGAGTGAAAACATTAATATCATTCCATCTTAATTTATAGATGATATATAAATCATAGAAGTCCTTACTTCTACTGTTTGTCGCACCTCTATTGAGAATTGTTTGAAGTTTTTCGGCAATAATAGTTTCAAAATTATAGGCAGCAAAGGTCAAAATCTCGTTGTCAAATAAACATCTATAATTATAAGAAACAGATGATGGAGTAATTGGATCACCAGTAGCGATGTCAATACTCACCACCACCCTAACATTCTCAAGCCTACCTAGCAAGGAGACATTAAAACCACCATATTCATCTTCTTGTCGAATATCATTAATATCAACAAATTCAAAAGTAATATTGTCATCGACATCTATTTCAGCAATTCCTTTAAAAATCTTCTCAATATTTTCTTTGTTCATCGCTAATTTTGTTAATAAGAAATCCATATCCATTGTGGATCTAAAATCAATGCCTAAAGTAGTAGAAAGCAAGAACCCGCCTTTAAAAACAAAATTTTCAACATATTGAGATTTTGCTAATCTTTTTAAAAATGCATCAAAGAAATAATCTTGAAGAATAACGTTTGAAGGAACTCCTTTTTGACTAGACAAATTTTTGATTCTAGCCTGTAATGAATTCTTATTAATTTTCATTTAAAAGCACCTCCATTAGACTATTTACTTTATCTTCGATTTTCATTATGCGGGCGTATTGGATAAGTCTATTCACATTTTTATCTTTTCTTTTGCTATACCAGGTTACACACTTAACAAAAGATTCCGAATCCAATTTTTCTCTATTTCTAATGAAATCGCACACTGTCTTTTCAATGTCGTAAACTTTGACCTTGTTGCCAAATGATGTTCCAACTTCACTAATACCGAGATTATATGTCGTATCTCTTGTATCCGTATGAAGAATCACGCCATCTCGCGGAAGAGGAAATGGGCGATAATTTTTTGGAGCAGTTGCTTCTAAAGATGTTGGTATAAAATCACCAAGTCTATGAAGATAAGCTGCTCCATAGAAAGAATAAATTAGTTTCGGGTATTGATATTGGAAAATAAAATAATCATCCGCCATCCAATCTTCAGTTGAATAAAACCCTGGACACTGTTTTATAAGATTATATTTTTTAATATATTGTGAAAGGGTGGATGTCGGAATATTTGCTTCACTAACATCTCTTCCAGTAACATAACCGCCATTAGATTTAATAATTTCAGAAATCTTTTCAAAATTAGTCATACTTGCATTTTCAACCACATTATATTGTTTTGTGGTTTATTTTGCAATTTGTTTATGCATCCTGTTTATAACAATACGAATTCTCAAAGTAAATTCCGTTTTAAGTAAAAATCCGGATTTTAGTTCGATAAATTATAATTAAATCTCCTGTAGACAGCAAAAAGGAGGTTTATTTATGTCGCATTTAACAAACGACAACAGGAACACAATTGCTTCAATGCTTGCTCATGAAAGAAGCTGCAAAGATATTGCTGAAGCTATTGGATGTGATCCAACGACAATATCTAAAGAAATAAAGAAGAATCGAATCATTTCAAATCCGTCAAAACTTAAATCAAAGATTCTTTGTAAGAAGTTAGATAGATTTCCTTATGTATGTGGAATTTGTCCAAAGAAATATACGACATGCACTCTAAGAAAAACGAAGCACAAGCTCCGTTATGGTATTTACATCAACTAAAGGATTTTATTCCTCTTTTTTATGATTTTATGTCCGTGTATCGACAATTGGCCTTAAAACCATGTCCGTGTATCGACATTTAAGGGCATCTTCGATTGTCGAGACACGTACGTAAAAATACGTGTTTTTTATTATTTTTTTGAGGATTTTTAATATATTTACTATTTTTAGGCCACCTGGTTGAGAGTCATATGGGGTTACTCTTTAAACCCCTTATGAAAACCGGACAGACACGAGGGTTAAACCCTCTTAACCAGTTTGAAACAAAAAAGATGATGCATTTTGCATCACCCTTTTCATTGATATTTTTAAGTAAGAGTGTCACAAAAGGAAAATGCTAATTGAATACCGTATCTAACAATATCAAAGTGTAATAATGCAAACACATCTTCAAAAAGAAAAGATAGGATATGCTTTAAATATAAGCTTTAACTAATTCTTTATTTTCCTTTCCAGAAATAGGCTGCACCATTAGTGTTTCCAATTTTCTCGATTAATCCTTCTTTTAACAATCTCGCTAATTCTAGTTCAATTGTATTGATTGATATATCAGGCCATATTTCGTGGATTTCTTCTTTCGTTATCTTCCCCAAAGTGGTTTTAATTGTTTCTTTCACTCTTTGGGCTTTTGATAACTTCTTATCTTTAATGATTTCGTAACGTCTTGCTAACTCATTATACGCGGATAATAATGTCATTAAGAAATTTTCAATAAACGGCCAATAAGAATTATGATTCTCCATCCAGCCAGAAGAAGATTCATAAAGCTTTTGATAATACATGCCTTTATTCTTATTGATGATGTTTTCTAAAGAAACGTATTTACCAACATCATATCCAGTTTTATAAAGAAGCAATAATGTTAATAGTCTAGACATTCTACCATTACCATCTTCAAATGGATGGATGCATAAGAAATCTAAAATATAACAAGGAATCAATAATAATGGATTGATATTAGAATTACTTCTAGCATCGATAAACGCTAATTCGAGTTGTTCCATTGATTGAGGAGTTTCAATGGCGGGAACTGGTCTAAATCTAATACTTCTGCTACCATCAGCGTTAATCTGCATTATGACATTATCAACAGTTTTAAGCATTCCTCTAGTGGGTGTTTGTTTTCTTTCTAATAAATCACGGTGAAGCAATAATATCTGTCTAGTTTCAATATCGATAATTTGATAATCCATATGAATTCTATTTAAAACATCTCTATAACCAGCGATTTCTTCTTCATTATGGTTTCTAGGTTCGGTAGATTCGTTAACCAATTCTTTGATTCTTTGATCAGTGGTCACAATACCTTCAATCGCGTTACTAGCTTTAACAGATTGAACTTTGGCAATCTTCACTAAGTTATTAAAAACATTAGGATATTTTTCTTTAAAAACATCAGAAGTTGTTTTATTTCTTCCAATCGCAAAAAGCATTGATGCAATGTTTGATGGAATAGATTCCTTTTCTAAAAACGAATAATCAAATCTTCTCATAGACAAATACCTTTATTTGCCTAAAATATACAACATTTTAGTTAAATAATCAATATAATTGTTACAACATTTACCTAATTTTTATCGTTATTTAGTTAAATATTTATTGTCATTAACCGATGATATCCTGGTTCAACAAGAAATTTACTATATAAGAAAAATCGAAGCATAAGATCCGTTATGGTATTAACATTAACTAGAGGATGAAATATTCCTCTTTTTTATTGTGATATGTCCGTGTTGCGACAATTGACCTTAAAACCCTGTCCGTGTTGTGACATTTAAGGGCATGATTGATGAAACTTCCCCAAGGATTTTGTCCAAGGGGATTTTATTTATATGGAATGTTGAAATAATCCAAATAAGATTTGACCGTGTCCTGGCCATCCAAGCAAGCATCGATAAGCCAACCGCGTTCTTGGCTCCAGCTTTTAAGACCTCGGTAATAGAAGTCTTTTTTACTATCTAAAATGATAAATGGAACAATATCGTTTTTAAGGCATTCTTTAAATGCAATTAGCCGCCCAACTCTTCCATTGCCATCTTGGAAAGGGTGGATTCGTTCAAATTTGACATGGAACTCCACTATTTCCTCAAATGAATGCTTTTCTTTTTGATTATAGTTATCAAGCAGTTTTTTCATTTCTGTCTTTACTTGTTTTGGATCCGTTGTTGTTCTGTCTCCAACTTCATTCGCTAATAACTTATAATCACCAACTTTAAACCACGGTTCTCTTGAATCGCTCGTTCCGGTTTTCAAAACTAAATGTAATTGTTTAATAAACGATTCAGACAATCTCCTTTTTGCCAATTCGATAGATAAATCCACGCATCTAAAATGGTTAACGGTTTCGATAATATCATCGATTTTAACGCTTTTATTTTCTAAACCAATTGTCTTAGTTTCATAAATGTATCTAGTTTCGTCATGGGTTAGTTTGCTACCCTCAATATGATTTGAATGATAAGTCAACTCAATTTGGAGTTTGTGATATATTCCGCCTTTCACTGAATGTTCTTTTTCTCTAAAGAGAACATCTAGTAATGTTGGCATTTTGTTTGAATGTCTATTCTGCCTTTTTGGTTTTGTTGCATTTTCAGGAATCATCCACGTTTTCCCTTTTAAATATGCGCCAACAACTCTTCCGGAAGCGCAATAGTTTCGCACGCTTCTTTCAGAAACTCCCCATATCTTACTAATCTCTGTACTTGTTAAATACTTCATGGCATTATTATGTCATTTATCGGCAATTTATAAAGCAAAACTCGATAGGAAAAGCAAATATTATTTTGCCGATATGCGTGTCCTGACAATTGGTATTTCAAACCTTTGTGTGTACGGAAAATTGGAGACATCATCGATGGTCAAGACACGTACAAATCGTATGTGTTTTTTCTTTTTATCTTATTACATTATTTCCAAAGCGCCCCTTTAAGTTACTAAAATAGTATGGTGCAAAATAATCAGTAATAAAAATGTTATTGCTGTTCGCATTTTGAATTGCATATGCCGGAGCTAGAGCGTTCGGCTTTATCATCTCTCCTTCATCAATATGACGATTTACTTGATTTATTTCGGCATCGTTTGAGTTAGAAATTTCGATATTTTGGGATAGTGATAAGCCTAGTATCCCAACTAAAGAAACAATTAATATATTTAATTTGCGCATAACTTCGCCTCCGCTAAACTATTAGCACGTAATTATCGCTTAGCTCACCAATCATGTTTTCTTTATTGATTTGACCGTTGCTTTCAGCTAATAGTTCTGCTTTCATAAAAACGGTTTCGTCATAAGTAAAAGGAATCTCACACGAACCATCATAGTAATCCAAAACACTATACTCAATTTTGCTATTTACAAAGCTCGAGTCCTTTAAACAAAAAGGATAAAAATAAATATCGAATCTATTGTGTGCAGGCAAAGTTGCAAGATCCTTGTAAAAAGAGAACTTAATTTCAAAATAATCGTATGATGAATTATAGATATCTTCTTCTTTAGAAGCGTTGTTATCTATATGGCCTGAGAAGGTTATGCTAAAAATCTCATAACCATCTGGAGCTTCGAAATCGCAAACTCCAAAGTTGAAATCGCCATTTTTCTGGGCGTTTCTTAATTCGATAATAAAATCTTTAGCTTCGTCGATGTTATCAAAGCTTGCATCCCACCAAAGTCTATCTTTGCCAGGCAAAATTAGGTCAGAATCATTTGAATTCTCGCTAACAGTACAGCTGTTTAATAAAATTGGTAAAGCCAAACAAGGCAAAAAAAGAAAAAACTTATTCATACCTATTACTCCCAATCAAGAAACAACTTTAAATATTTTTTGTTTCATGATTTCGTCTTATTTCCTGATTTAATTATACAGTTAAGACTGTTCAATCACAATAGAGTTAGTTGTTGCGTGGCTCTTTTCAAATAGCGTAGAAGATCGAAAACGTGGTCTTCAAACCAAATAAAGAATCGGTATGATTAAACCATGCTTCGCATATATCTCATCCAATTTTTATAAACATCCACCTAGAGTTAAAATGACTTTTGTATGTTTATATCCTTTATATGAGGAACTATATAAATATGTCTTCTCAGATGGAAATGAATATTACGCCAATCGAGAAGATTTAAAATCAATCGTAAAAGGTGTTCTTAAAAAATAATCTATGATTACTAATATATCAATGATAATCACAACAAATTAAACATCATTGATTCTTGATATATCGAGCGTTATTAGTTGTTCCCACTTTAATAATTTCACCTTTTTTAAGCATATCTGATAACACTTTTTCAATCGTGGTAACAGATACGTCAGGGAGTAAATCTTTTATCTCTTTTTTAGAAACAGGAATCAAAGCAGACAATACTACTTCTTCTATTCTTTTAGTTTTACTAACTTTACCACTTTTGACGGTGAGGAATCTTTTATCTAATTCTTGATAGCATCTCACTAATGTAGATAAGAAATTATACATAAAAGGAATGTAATCATTTTTATTTTCATGCCAATCAAATGAGGATTGTTTTAAGGCCTCATAGTATTTGCCTTTTTCTTTATTAATCTGCTCTTCAAAAGAAATGTATTTAGAAACATCAAATCCTTCTTTATGTAGAAGCAACAAGGATAATAATCTCGACATCCTACCATTCCCATCTCTAAATGGGTGAATGCATAAGAAATCTAAAATAACACAGGGAATTAAAAGGAGCTGGTTAATGCCATAGTCATCTCTAGCATCCATATACGCTAAAACGAGCTGTTCCATAGATTCTTTAACTTCTTTTGCGGGAGTAGGAACAAACCGAATACGACTAGTACCATCTGGATAGACTTCTCTTATCACGTTGTCATCTACTTTAAATTGACCGCCATAATTCTTGTTTGTCCTAGCGAGCATGACACGATGTAAATTGAGCATACTTTCTAAATTAAAAGAAATGTCGTTATGGTTTGTATGAATAAGGTTTAAGGCATCGCGATATCCAGCGATCTCTTCTTCGTCATGATTTAGAGGGGCGCTATTTTGATTAACGATTTCTTCGATTCTTTTATCAGAAGTAACAATGCCTTCAATAGCGTTACTTCCTTTAACCGATTGCACGATTGCGTTTTTTTCTAAATTGGTAAAAATATCAGGGAATTCATTCTTTTTATGTTCTTCCTCGGTTTTTACCGCATAAATAATATTGGTCAAAGATAAAAAATTCGCGGGCAAAGCAATATTCTTTAAAAATGAATAATCGTATTTTCTCATGATTTGCTTCCTTTTCAATTTGTCTGCATATATTCTAGCCAATAATATGCAAATAATCAATAAAATTAGGCAGATAATTTGCACATAAATTCAGCAAATATATGCAAACAGGTGATTGAATATGCAAATGAGATCAATGGTTAAAAAATGTCCACACTGGTTGCCTATAATATCCGTGTTGTGACAATTGAAGACAGAGGTAAACCACAGTATCGATTTCTTCGGTACTGTTTTCTTTTTTTGATGATAATGCCCTTTCCTCTATCTTTATCAGAAAGTAGGGCCGTTAATCCGAAGCAAGTCGCCCTCAAAAGAAGCCTCATCCAAACAAACCTGGCGAGGGTAATTCTGGCTCGTTGAGTAATGACGATGATAGACGCACATCAGATGATCGTCTTCAAAACGACGAAAGAAGGAATGATGCCCCACCCCTGCCACCAAGGCAGTTTTCGCCAAGATAGGATTGTCTCGATATTTCTTAAACGGACCGATCGAACGGAGATACCGAACCTAAGACTAGGTTTTCTTTTCGTATGGTTTTGTCTCGAAAAGTATGGCTATTCTAACCGGCTGACCATACAAAGGCGCCTCATCAACGGACACCGAATACTCTAATTCGTCGTCGTAGTCGACGATTCGGAACGAGATGGTGTTGCGGCTCTCCTTGAATAGATGGTAGATCGAGGCAGTGCCGGTATAGCAATAAACGTAATCTTCCACTCCGCCGTTGATCAGGACGTCGGTTATCGTCACGCCATCGATGGTGATTCTCTCGCTCATCGCTTCTTCTGAGAATACGAACGTGAAGGTGACGAGATCATTGTCCATCTCAAAGCCGCATTTGTTATTATCAACAAGCCATCCGAACTCCCATTCCTCCCCCGGCAAATGGTAAACCATGGTGCTCTTATGTGAGCAGCTCAAAAGAGCAAATGACAGAGTTAAAGCTAAAGCCGCCTTTCTAGGA
>CADBIO010000014.1:3512-43366 GCA_902794835.1 uncultured Erysipelotrichaceae bacterium | reverse complement strand
AGGGTTTGGCTGTTCGCCAATTAAAGTGGTACGCGAGCTGGGTTCAAAACGTCGTGAGACAGTTTGGTCCCTATCTGTCGTGGGCGTAGGATGTTTGAAGGGTCTAGTCCCTAGTACGAGAGGACCGGGATTAACGAGGCACTGGTATATCGGTTGTCGCGCCAGCGGCATGGCCGGGTAGCTACCCTCGGAAGAGATAAATGCTGAAAGCATATAAGCATGAAGCTCGCCCTAAGATGAGACATCCCATTCGAAAGAAGTAAGAGCCCTCCAATGTCAGGAGGTTGATAGGTTAGATCTGTAAGCGTTGTAAGGCGTTGAGGAGACTAATACTAATAGCTCGAGGACTTAATTTCACTAATTTCTAATTTTAGAATGAGTAAGCTAAGTCGCTTAGATTTATAACAATTGATTGAAAGAATATGATATAGTAGTATCCGGTATTCAAAGAACATTGAGTACAAGAAAAAGTCTGGTGGCGATGGCACGGTGGTCACACCTGTTCCCATCCCGAACACAGAAGTTAAGCACCGTAGTGGCGAAAATAGTATGGCTCGAAAGGCCAGCAAAGATAGCGCGCTGCTGGGCTTTTTCTTTTATGGGGTCTTTTGACCCCTTTTTTCTTTGGCAAAAGAAGCAAAATGTTCAACCTTTAACCATAGGTTAATGGCTCATTTGCATATCCCATTCAAGTGTGCGATAATACCTAGGCTTTATTAAGCGTTTTTTAGACTTATGGCAGTAGCAAAGAAAACCAAATACGGGGAGATCAAAATCTCCGAAGACGCAATTGCGCAAGTCGCCGGAGAAGCCGCGACTTCCTGCTATGGAGTGATGGGCCTTGTTGCCAAAAACACGCTCACCAGCGCCATCTCTGAAGGAGTCAATAAGCTCCTTAAGAAAAGAGACTACGTCAAGGGAGTTTATTGCTTAAAAGCCAAAAAAGGTTACCAGGTTGATGTCTATATCGTCGTCGCCTATGGTGTGAAATTGACCGAAGTCGTCATGGAAGTCCAAAAGAAGATCGCCTACGATTTGAAAAAAACCTTCCCGATCGACTTCTGGAAAGTCAACGTCTTCATCCAAGACGTGCAAGAAATTGAGTAATCAAAATGAAACATATCAACGGACAAGAATTAAAGCAACTATTCTTATCGGGCGCCAATAATCTCTATAATCACTATCCGGAAATCGACCAATTGAACGTTTTCCCGGTTCCTGATGGCGACACCGGAATGAATATGAACCTCACCTTAACGTCGGGTTCCAAAGAAATCCAAAACAACAATGATGAATCAGTAGAAACGATTTCCCATCTTTTCGCCAGAGGCTTAATGATGGGGGCGAGAGGAAATTCTGGCGTCATCACTTCCCAGATTTTCAAAGGCTTTTCTGAAGCTTGCAAAGGGAAGAACGTCTTATCCCCAAAAGATTTATCCACGGCATTTAGCAAAGGCAAAGAAATCGCCTATAAGGCCGTTAAAACGCCTGTCGAGGGAACGATTTTAACCGTCATTCGTGAGGCAAGCGCCGCATTAAGTGAAAAAATCAAGACCGTCTCCACGATTGAAATGGCCTTAGATCTTCTTTTGAAAGAAGCGAATAAATCCTTGAAGCACACCCCTGATCTCCTTCCTGTCTTGAAACAGGTTGGCGTCGTTGATTCTGGCGGTGCCGGTTTAACCGTGATCATCGAAGGCATGGCCAAAGCCGCCAAGGGAAAATTCGTTGAACGCAATGAGAATCTGGCTGAGGGAGAAGCGGTATCTAACGTTCTTTCAACCTCGACAGGAAAATATGCCGGAGCCCAGCTTTCCGAATCCGAAGAGGGCTATGGTTATTGCACCCAGTTGTTGATCCGCCTTGGAAATACCGAGGAGGGCAAAAAGCCTTTCAATGAAGAAAAATTCAAAAATTTCCTCGCCAATCACGGGAAATCTTTGGTCTTGGTTCGTGACGATGATTTAGTCAAAGTCCACGTCCACACCTTAACGCCAGGCATGATGCTTAATTATGCTCAACAATATGGCGAATTCTTGACCATCACCATCGAGAATATGTCGGAAGAGCATCACAATATCGAGCATGGCCAAAATGCAACTGACATGGCTGGCAATATCGCCCGGGCAAAAGCGGAGAAAGAAGCGGCCGCCGCTATGAACACGCCGTTAAAAGAATTCGGCTTGATTGCCGTCTCTTCTGGCGAAGGCTTAGATGAGATGTTCCGAGAGCTAGGAGTCGATGTCATTGTTTCTGGCGGTCAGACCATGAACCCATCCACTCAAGATTTCTTAGAAGCCATTAAGAAAACCCACGCAAGAAATGTCTTCATCCTTCCGAACAACTCCAACATCGTTTTGGCGGCCACCCAGGCTTGCGATGTGATGGTGGAAGATCCTGAAATTCATCCTTGTGTGATTCCATCCAAGAGCATCCCTCAGGGATTGAACGCCTTGATGCAATTCACCCCAGATCGGGATCCGGATGAAGTTTATGAAAGCATGAAAGCCGCTTTAAAAAGCGTCACTTCCGGCTCCATTACTTATGCGATCAAAGACACCGATATCGGTGGAGTGCATATCACCAAAGATTATTACATGGCAATGCGCGATGATAAGAAAGTCGTTGCCTGCGTGCCAGATAAAATCGATGCCTTAAAGGCATTGGTTGAATCGATGGCCACCCCCGATGTTGCTGTTTTGACCATCATCGCCGGGGCAGATATCAAAGAAAGAGATATCTCCATCCTTAACGAAGCTCTCCAACAATCATACCCAGACATTGAGATCAATATGTCTAGCGGCGGTCAGCCAATTTATAGTTTCTTGGTCGGAGCTGAATAAAAACCATCCTTCAAAGCCCATCCTACAAAGTGGGCTTTTTCGATGCCAAAATCTCAAGTTCTTTCTTTAATGATGGTAAAATACCATTAATGGCATTATCTAAGTCGAAAGCATTCAACGAAGCCTTGAAATCCATCGGCATTCAAACCCCGATGGACGTCCTCCGCCATTTGCCACGGAGATATGAAGATTTCACTTATTCTCCTGCCAGAGGGCTTTACCAACATAAAGAACGCGTGGTCCTTTATGGAAAATTAAGCGGAGCTTTGCCACGCCCCCTTCGTTTTTCCCATCGAACTCTTTATCGTTTCACTTTTGAGACCACGTCCTCTTTCGTTTTTGAAATTGAGGCTTGGAATCAGACCTACCTTTCGCATTATCTAAACACCACAGATTTTTTTACCTTGGTTGGCTATTTTGACGCGAAAAGAAACAAAATCACCTTATCGAAGCTTTTGAAAGGCAAAGTGGAAAAGGCAAATTCTTTAAAACCGATCTATTCCTTGCCAAACAACATCCAAAATCACGTCTTTCAGGCTTTGGTGAAACGTTCTCTTCTTTCTCTGGAGCATGAATTGAAAGAGGTTATTCCTGAAACTTATCGCCAGAAATATCGCCTTGAATCTCGCTGGAACGCTTATAAATATGTTCATTTCCCCAACAGCAAAGAGGAGATTCATCAAGGGATGCGTGTCCTTAAATATGAGGAAGCCTTGGAATTCTCTTTAAAGAATCAACTTGTCCGAGGGGAGAATCGCGCTCTAAGAAAAGATTGGCGAAGAAAGATCGACCGAACCCTTTTAGAACGGTTCATCAAAAGTTTGCCTTATCCCCCAACCAAAGATCAGAGAAAAGCCTTTCAAGAATGTCTTTCCGATATGGATTCCGAACGGGTCATGTATCGACTTTTGCAAGGAGATGTGGGCACGGGAAAAACTCTTGTTGCCGCCTTATGCGCTTTTGCTAATCATCTTCGAAGCGAACAAACCGCGATCATGGCGCCTACGGACACTTTGGCCAGACAGCATTACGAAAATCTAAAAGCCATTTTCGAAGGAACAAATGTCAATCTTGGCCTTTTAGTCGGGGCAATGAGCGCTTCTGAAAAACACGCCGTGATGCGGGATTTAGAAGACGGAACTTTGGATGTTGTGGTGGGCACCCACGCTCTTTTTTCCAAATCCGTCAAGTATGCCTATCTTGGTTTGGCTATTATCGATGAGCAACATAAATTCGGGGTTAATCAGAGAACGTTGCTGGTCGGAAAAGGAGAACATGCCGATTTATTGATGATGTCTGCCACGCCAATCCCAAGGACTTTGACTTTGACCATTTATGGAGATTTGGACGTTTCGACATTGACCGAATTTCCTGCAGGGGCGAGAGATGTTTCGACTACCATTTTGCCGCCGGAAAGCAAAAAAATCGATTCCCTCATCGAAGAGGCCCTCTCTTCAAAACATCGCATTTTCGTGGTGGTCCCCCAGATCGAAGGAGGAGAAGAGGCCGAGACATCCGTCCTCAGAGTAGCGGAAGAATACAAAAAACGCTATCCTGGCAAAATTACGATGATGCACGGGAAAATGGATGAAGAAAGCAAAGAAGTCGCTACATTGGCCTTTAAAACGGGTTTATGCCCGATTCTGGTGGCCACGTCTCTCATCGAAGTGGGGATCGATGTCAAAGCGGCCAACACGATGATTGTCTATTCCCCGACCCATTTCTCACTTTCCTCTCTCCATCAGTTGCGCGGGAGAATCGGAAGAGATGGCTCAAAGGCCCACTTTATCATGGCTTATAAGAAAGGGAGCGCAGAAACGGAAGATGAGGAGAAATTAAAGATTCTGCTCGAATCCAATGATGGCTTTAGAATCGCCGAGGAAGATTTGCGACTTCGTGGTCCTGGGGAAATTGTCGGGACCAAACAATCGGGATTGCCTGACTTCCTAACCCTCAACATCATCGACGATTTCAAAATCTTTGAATGTGCCAGAGATGACGCCACGGAAATTCTTTCTCGTCAGAACGCCTATGAAAACGAAGCCATTCTACAAGAAGTCACGAAAGAAGACACCCCCTTCCTTTTACCCTAGAAATATCATAGGCCTCTAGTTATACTAGAGAAGGCAATTTGTCACGAGGAGACGATATGAAAAAAATTGTTGTCGATATGATGGGTTCCGATTTAGGCACCCAAGCTACCGTTGGGGCGGTTTTGACATTTCACAAAGACCATCCCGACTACCAGATTTTCGCCGTCGGGAAACAAGAAGAATTAGAACCCCTGAAAGAAGCTGCGACCATCGTGGATGCTAGAGATGTCGTCCCAATGACAGCGGGGGCTTTAGAAGTGCTCCGCATGAAAACTTCCTCGATGGTAGTTGCCCTCGATACCTTCCTTGCCGAAAAAGCCGATGGCATCATTTCGGCTGGCGCGACGGGTGCTTTTTTGAGCGCTGTCACGTTGAAATTGAAGAAAATCCCAGGCGTTTTGCGTCCGGCTTTGATCACCAATTTCCCGAATCTTAAAAAAGGCGGGTACGTGACGTTATTAGATGTTGGCGCCTCCAATGAGAACACGCCAGAAGAAATGGCTCAGTTTGCTTTTATGGGCACTTTATTTGCCAAGGCGGTTTTCGGGCTCGAAAACCCAGAAGTCAAACTCTTAGCCAACGGCACAGAAGAAGGAAAAGGATCTCCAGAAGGAAAAGAGGCTTTCAAGCTTCTTTCGGAAGACAAGCGAATCAATTTCCAGGGAAACACCGAGGGAAGCGCTGTCTTTACTGACACCGCCGATGTCGTTGTCACCGATGGGTTCACAGGTAACGTGATGTTGAAATCTTCGGAAGGCGCAATTAAAGCGATGTCGGGTTTGATGAAAAAAGGGTTCAAAAAGAACTTCAAACGCAAAATGGGCTATTTGCTGGCCAAAGGCGCCATCAAAGAACTTAAAGCCGTTTTGGATCCAAAGAATGTTGGCGGGGCCATGTTGATTGGCGTCAATGGCGTTGCCGTCAAAGCGCATGGCAACAGCACGGATGTTTCTTTCCGCAGTGCCATGGAAGTCGAATATCGAATGATTGAGGCGGGAATTACCGAGAAAATCGCCCAAGGATTCAAAGAAGCAGAACAATAACAATGAGCCGACCAATCAAAGAACTTCTGACAAAGATGGGCATCAAGACCCAGAACGAAACGCTTTATGAAGAAGCTCTGACCCATTCTTCCCATAACGCAATCAACACCTCCGGGCAACATTTCGATTATGAGAGATTGGAATTTTTAGGTGACTCTTTGGTTGGCTTTGTCGTCGGACAACTTTGTTATCGTCTTCATCCAGAAATGTCAGAAGGAGATCTCTCTGTCTTGAAATCTCAATTTATCCGCACCGAATTCGAAGGTGGGTTAGGATTAGAGCTTGGCTTAGGTGATTATGTCCAAGTCGGCCCGTCTTATACGGCTGACCCAAAGAAGTCACTTTCCTTGATGGAAGATATCTTTGAATCCTTCACGGGTGCTTTATATTTAGACAAAGGATTTGACGTGGCCAACGAATTTTTGATCTCGCTTTATTACGAACGCATCAAAAACGGCAAAATCGAAGTCTCCGAGAATCCGAAAAGCGAACTTCAGGAATTGTTGCAAGCGGACTATAAACAAGCCGTCACTTATCGCCTGATTGATGAAGAAGACCATGCCGATGGCCATTATTTTGTGATGGGTGCCTATTTCGAGAATTTCGAATTGGGCGAAGGAAAAGGAAAATCCAAAAAAGAGGCGGAACAGAATGCGGCAAGAGACGCTTTGGCTAAAAAAGCCTATATTGGATTGAAATAAAGAGGTACGTATGGGTTTATTTGCATATTTAAAAAACAAATTCTCGAAAAAGAAAGACGATCAAAAAGAACAAATCACCGCGGAGAAATACCAAAAAGGCTTGGCAAAATCGCGTGCCGCCTTTGCCGATCGTCTGGAAGAATTATCCAAGCGTTATGAGAAAGTCAATTCTGACTATTTCGACGAGTTGGAACAAATTTTAATCGAGGCGGATGTCGGCGTGGAACTGACGTTAAAATTGCTCGATCAATTGCTAAGCAAATCCCAAAAAGAGAACATCTCCGAGCCAAAGCGAATCAATGAAGAACTCATCGATATGATGTTTGTTGATTATCTCGAAAGTGGTGACTCTATCGTCAATGACGTGCAATTCCAAGAAGGCCAGCCAACCGTTTTATTGGTGATTGGGGTCAATGGAGTCGGGAAGACCACCTCCATTGCCAAACTTGCCAAGCGTTATCAAAACCAAGGCAAAAAAGTGATGCTTGCCGCCGCGGACACTTTCCGTGCCGGCGCGGTCGAACAATTGAAGATCTGGGCCTCTCGTTTAGATTGCCCGATTGTCACTGGGGCTGAGAATTCCGACCCTGCCTCCGTCTGTTTTGATGCCGCCCGTTACGCTAAAGAACACGGGATTGATTTATTAATCGTTGATACGGCAGGACGTCTTCAAAACAAGAAAAACCTGATGGACGAATTGGCTAAAATGAAGCGCGTCCTTTCTAGAGAAATCAGTAACGCCCCCCACGAAACTTTCCTCGTAATCGATGGGACGACAGGACAAAATGGCGTTCAGCAAGCCATCTCTTTCAAAGAAGTCGTCGATTTGACGGGAATCGTCATCACCAAAATGGATGGCACTTCCAAAGGAGGCATCATCCTTTCCATTCGTGATGAATTAGGAGTGCCTGTCCGCTTCATTGGGTTAGGCGAGAAAATGGATGACTTAGAAGAATTTGATTTGGATGAATATCTCCATGCATTATTGGTAGGGGAGAGAAAAGAATGAGCGAGGAAATCATCACCAAACGAGAAAACGCCTTATCTTTGTTTGAGGAATACAAACCCTTGCTCACCCAAACACAGCAAGAGATTTTCACCGAATATTATCTTTACGATCTTTCTTTGTCGGAAATCGCGGAGAATCACAAAATCTCTAAAGCGGCCGCTTCTGATTCTTTGCATAAAAGTTTGGCGAAATTGGAAGAATATGAGGCAAAACTTCATGAAGTGTCTTTTAAAAAGAAACTTCAAAAAGCGATAGCGAACGGAGACCTTGAGACCATAAAGGAGGTCATTGACAATGGCATTTGAATCCTTAACTGAGAAATTTGGAAATATCTTTAAGAAAATGCGTCGCGAGACGACTTTAACGGAAGCGAATATGGATGCCGCGTTGCGGGAGATCCGTGTCGCTCTTTTGGAAGCAGACGTCAACTATAAAGTCGTCAAGGCTTTCACCTCCGACGTCAAAGAAAAAGCGTTAGGCCAAGAGGTGTTAAAAAAAGTCAACCCGTCCCAGCAATTAATCAAAATCTGTCACGATGAATTGGTGGAATTGCTTGGCGCAGACAATACAGAAATCTCCTATAACAAAACTGGTTTAACCACGATCATGTTGGTCGGTTTGCAAGGCACAGGAAAAACGACTTCGGCTGGCAAATTGGCTCTTTTGCAGAAAAACAAGCTGAAAAAGAAAGTCCTTTTGGCAGGCTTAGACGTCTACCGTCCAGCTGCGATTGAACAATTGGGAACGATTTCCAAACAGATCCAAGTCGATTTCTTTGAGATGGGGACTGACGTTGATCCAGTGGATGTGGCTAAGAAAGCCAAAGAACGGGCCGTGGCTGAGGGTTATGATGTTTTGATTTTAGATACCGCTGGGCGTCTTCAAATCGACGAGGCTTTAATGGATGAATTAAAGAATGTCAATGCCGCCGTACATCCAGACGAGATTCTTCTTTTAGTCGATGCCATGGCAGGCCAAGATGCCGTCAATGTCGCCAACACCTTCAACGCCAAACTCCGTTTAACCGGCGTCATCATGTCCAAACTTGATGGCGATGCGAAAGGCGGCTCTTCTCTGTCCATCAAATATATGACCGGCTTGCCGGTAAAATTCGCCGGCGTCGGTGAAAAACTCTCTGATTTAGACGTTTTCTATCCTGACCGCATGGCCGACCGTATCCTTGGTATGGGCGATGTCATTTCCTTGGTGGAAAAAGCACAAGAAGTCATCGACGAAAAAGAAGCGGCCAAAGAAGCCAAGAAACTCATGAAAGGGGAATTTACCCTGGATGATATGCTGAAACAGATGAAGACCGTTCAAAGGATGGGATCGGTCTCTGCGTTAGCGAAATTGATACCAGGGATGCCTAAATTGACCCCAGAACAGCAAGAAGCCGCTGAAAAAAGAATGCGTGATTTTGAGACGATCATCAATTCCATGACGCCTTATGAAAGAAGACATCCGGAAACTTTGAAATTCTCTCAAAAAAACAGAATCGCCAAAGGGTCGGGGAAAACTAATGCCGATGTGAATCGTGTCATCAAACAATGGGAAAAATCCAAAGAGATGATGAAGCAGATGCAACAATATCAGAAGAGTGGAAAAATGCCCCCGATGGGAGGCATGGGAGGATTCCGTTAATCTCTAATCTTTCTTTTTGATGAATTTATGGCCTTTCTCCAAGGCGTCTTGTTCCCATTTCGGGGTTTCTCCCGATTCGGCTTCGCGAAGGAGTTTAAGGTCATTTTTTGTTAATTTCAGTTGAGCAAATAAATCAGGACGATATTTTCGTGTTAGGAGCAGTGCTTGTTTTCTTCGCCATTTTTGAATTGCTTCATGATTACCTGAATAGAGGATGTCTGGTACTTGGGCACCTTCAAAATCGTAAGGTTCCGTATATTGAGGATATTCCAGCAATGGCTCATTGAAAGATTCGTCTTCTAATGATGCATTCGTAATCGCGCCTTCTAAAAGACGGATGACGGAATCGGAGACTGCCATAGCAGGAATTTCCCCTCCAGTAAGAATGTAATCGCCGATCGAAAGCAATTCGTCGACATAATCATTCACACGTTCATCAATGCCTTCATAATGACCACAGATGAGAATAAGATGATCCAGTTTGGCATATGATTTTGCGATTTTCTCATCATAGGTTTTTCCTCTTGGAGAGAACAAAACCGTATGACATCCCTCGCTCTTTTTGTCTTTTAAGGCGTCAATGATGGGCTGGCATTTTTCAATTAATCCTGCCCCTCCTCCAATCGGTGGAGTGTCGGTTCTGCCATATTTATCTTTGGTATAGTCACGAATTTGGACGCATTCGATTTCAACCACGCCTTTAGCAATCGCCCGTTTGATGATCGAATTGGATAAGAATCCTTCGAACATCTCCGGAAATAAAGTTAAAATCGTGATTTTCATAAGAGCCCTGGAATCACATGAACGGTGATTTCTTTCTTTTCAATATCGAGGGTTTCGATGAATTCTTTCATCACGAATGGGATGTAGCAAGTTTTGCCATTGGTTTCTTTGATTTTGAAATTCGAAGAACTTGAGAAAGTGAGAACGTCAATGACCTCACCAATCAATTCTCCGGTTTCTGCATTAAGAACATGGCACCCAATCAAGTCGGAAAGACGATAAAATCCTTCCGGAAGTGGGGCTTCATCTTCTGGGATTTCGATATGAAAACCGATGAAACCTTCGACCGCATTGATATCTTCAAGGTCTTTGAAGGCAAGAAAATAATAGTCTCCGGAATCTCGGAAATAAGATACGATGACTTCTTTTCTTTCCCCGGTTTTTTCATTGAGAAGAGTTAATTTCGTTCCAAGATGAAAACGGCTAGACGCAAAAGAAGTCATGCTTTTGCAACGCAATTGCCCTTGAAGGCCGAATGTTTTAACGATAGTTCCTAATCTAATGTATTTCATTTTGGAAAGAAATGACGCCGATTACTCAGCGTCATTCTCCTTTTCTTTTCCTTCTTCGCCGAAGCTTTCGAATTTCAAGTGAATGCGAACGTTGGAATTGTCTGCTTTGCCAGCGATGCCTATGGCTTCACGCAAAGCGTTGGCAACAATGCCTTTCTTACCGATCAAACGAGCGGTGTCATCGTCTTCTGCGGCGATGAGAATCGAAACGTCTTTTTCGGTGGATCCAGGCAATTCGCGAATCATGATGGAATCGCTATGCTCGACGAGTGGATCGACGAGGCCATGAATGACCTTTTCGTAATCGATCATTATTTCTTCCCCTTGGAAGTGGTTTTGGTTGCAGCAAATTTTGCCATGATGCCCTTACGGGTGAACATTGCACGAACGCTGTCGGATGGGGCGGCACCATTGCTGAGCCATTTAAGTGCTAACTCTTCATTGATATCGGCTTTTTCTTCGCCTAATGCAGGATCATAGGTTCCGATTTGTTCGATATAACGGCCATCTCTTGGCGAGCGGGAGTCCGCAACGACGACACGATAGAATGGGTCTTTATGACGACCAATACGAGTTAATCTGATTTTGACTGACATGATTAATTTCTCCTTTTCCGGGGAATATATTATTCTCAAGAATAAGGGGTGTCAAGTAAATTTACTTAACGGTTTAATCGCCTTTGGCAAAGCAAAACAGTTTTAGCGATCCGACTGATGGATTTTTTTGTAACGTCGGATTACGTCGATCACATCAATGACCAAGAACATAACCCCCAATAAAACAGAGATAAGAGCGAAAATGAGATAGCAATCATTATAATATCCTGGGTCGACTCCACCAGAATAATACGAGTTGTCACAATACGCTTCTGGGTGAATCCAACTAAGAAGGGCGAAAATCATGAACAAGATGAGCGAAACAAGAAAGAAAAGTTCGCTGATGATTTTGATTATTGATTGTTTCGACCAGCGGATTGTTGCCATAACGAAAGCGAATGAAGCAACGATGAAAGCGAGGATGATCGGTCTTCGATGGAATATCAGTCCCAATACCGCCCCGATGATCAAAAGAGAGGGTGCGACGAACGATAAAATATCCAATGTTTTAGAATCTTTCTCGGAGAAGTTTCCAAAGATGAAATGGACAATCAAAGAGATAAAAGAAAGCGCGGCACCCAAATAAAATGGGATTTGATGCCACGAAATGTAAACATCCTCGATGTAAAACCTTGTATCGCCGTATTCGCTAACGGGCGTATAAGGTAAACCTTCTCTCTTGGCTAAATAGTTGTACATCAAGGAGTTGCAAATAAACACCGAAGAGGTTAATGCCGCGGCGATAGCGAGCGCAGCGACAATGATTATCAGAATTTTATTGCCATGGCGCGACAAACAATATGCGCTGGATCCAATCGCCAAAAAATTGAAGAAAATCATTAGGAATATCCCATCAGCAGATTTTGCGATGGCCGTTGGGATCGATGCGATAAACACACCTAATTCAAGCAGGGAGAAATAGAGGAGCGGGTCAGTAGAATCACGGCAACTTAAATCATCGAAAAAACGAAGCGTGATGAATCGATTGCGCAAGTCGGAAACAATTTCCTTATTGACTCAATGATAACGCTTCTTCCTTTTTTTAAAAAGTCTTGAAACTTTCCAACGGTTTTGACTTGTCAAAGGTTTTTTCATCACTTAGAATACTACTCGCGTCTATTATTAGACGATACGCAAGCTCCGCCATCCTTAGTCACTTGGATGAGAACTTGAAGAGAACGTAATTCATTCGATAAGGAGGAACAAGTCATGAACTTAAATTTAGTTGAAGAAGTTACTGCTTCCCAAATTCGCAAAGACATTCCTGATTTCTCTGCCGGCGACACCGTCAAGGTCTCCGTCCGTATCATTGAAAACAAAAAGGAACGTATCCAGAACTACGAAGGCGTTGTTATCCAACGTCGTGGCCATGGTGTTAGCGAAACCTTCACCGTCAGAAAGATGTCCAGCGGCATCGGTGTGGAAAGAATCTTCCCAATCAATTCTCCATCCATCGCTGCGATCACCGTCGTCAGATATGGTAAAGTCCGCCGTGCGAGAATCCACTATATGCGTGGTCTCTCTGGCAAAGCCGCCCGTATCAAAGAAATTAAAAAATAAGCTTATTGCTGAAATTAAAAAAGTGACATCAGGCCCTGAAATATGGGCCTTTTCTTTTGTTCCCCTAGGTTGAGAAAGCCTCAGGCTTTCATTATAATTTTGACTATGAGTGAAACGATTGACGTTAACCAACTAGACACACTTCCGCCTTTAAACACAAAGCAAGAAGAGAAGCCGTGGAAAAAGCCACTCCACATTGCATTGCAAATTCTGATGGTCCTTCTTTTTGCCGTCGTTTTTAGCGTGTCCACTCAGATCACTTATGATTATTCGCGTTATCAAAAATTCTATGTGAATGGTGAATCGATGTATCCGACCTTCAATGCTCAAGCTGAGGTCTATGATAGCGAAGGGAAAAGATGCTATGTCAACACCGACGTTTATCGAATTGGGAATTTTGGGTCTCTTGGCTATCGTTATCTTTGTGATTATGGCTTAATGGATGACAAGACGGGATTTCTTAATGAAATTGAGCGTTTTTCTATTGTCGTGTCCTATTACAACGAGGATTTCTTCACCAAAGGAGATGGAACTCATACGCTGAAAGACGGAGCGGAATTGAAGATTAAACGTGTGATCGGGCTTCCTGGGGAGACGCTTTATTTTGATGGTGATGGCAATTTATACGTTAAAGGCGCCGATGAGAATGGCTTTTCATCAATCGCCCAGCCTTTCTTAGAGATCAATCCGTGGGATACAGCCTCAAGAAATTGGTCCGCTCAAGCCAAAGCGCAAACCATCTCCGGAGCCAATTATGCGAACGGTTCCTCTCATCCCATTACCTTAGGGAACGATGAGTATTTCTTATGTGGCGACAATCGAATCAAAGGATGTAGCAAAGATTCACGTTCCGTCGGCCCCGTCCATTCTTATGCCTTTCTTGGCCGCGTAGTCACGATCATCGGAAAATGTTGGTATACCATCAACCAAGACGGGACCTCTAACGAACAGGTCAAATGGAACAGCGTGATTATGCCTTGGAATCTACAATATTTATGAGTGACTTTCAGCAACAGAAAAACGTTCATTATTTCCCAGGCCATATGGCGAAAGCGTTAAATGCGCTTGGACCGATGGTGAAAGGCAGCGATCTTATCGTGGAAATCTGCGATGCTCGTGCCCCTTTTAGCACACGCAATCCAATGCTTTCTTCCCTGATCGGCCAAAAGCCGCATCTTTTGGTTTTATCGAAAATGGATAAAGCCGATCCTTTGATCACTCAAGCGTGGTTGGAAACTTTTGCCAAACAGGGCTTAATCGCTTTCACCAGCGATCTAAAGCATGAGAAAGTCATCAATGTCCTTCTTAAAATGAGCGTTCCTTTGGTGGAAAAGAAACGCGCCAAAGAAGCCCGCCTTGGGATGAAAAAACAGCCGTTGCGTTTATTGATTTTAGGAATTCCGAATGTCGGTAAATCAACCTTCATCAACAATTTGGCCGGAAAAAAAGCGGCTAGAGTCGCCAATCGCCCGGGCGTTACTCGCGCCGAACAATGGATCAAAGTATCCTCAGACTTTATTTTGTTAGATACCCCAGGCATTTTGCCGATGAATTATCCAACACGTGAGGAAGCCGTTCGTTTGGCTTTGCTTGGCTCGATTAAAGAAGAGGTCTTGCCTATCGATGATTTAGCTTTGACGTTGCTTGAATTTTTAAAAGTAAACTATCCTTCCTCCTTGAAAGAACGTTATGGATTGGAGGACATCGCTCTCCTTAATGAGAAGGAAATCTATTCCGCGATTTGTCAGAAGCGGGGATATCTTTTGCCGGGCGGGGCATATGATGAAAGCAAAGCTGCGCAATCCTTAATTAAAGATTTCCAAGAGAACGCCCTCGGGAAAATCTCTTTAGAAAGGCCATAATGCTTTCCAAAGAAAAAGAGTTTTATAGTGATTCGGTGAAGCTTATCGTCGGAATCGATGAAGCGGGAAGAGGGCCTCTTGCTGGCCCGGTTTTTGCCGCTGCCGTCGTTTTTGACCCCTCTTATCAGAACGAAGACATTAACGATTCGAAGAAACTCACCGAGAAAAAACGAGAGCAGCTTTTCTTAGAAATCAAAGAACACGCCCTTGCCTACGGAATCGCTTCTATGAGCGCAGATGAGATCGATGAGCACAACATTTATGAAGCCACGAAGCTCTGTATGTTGAAAGCGCTCCAGCAAATCAAGATTCCCTATGATTTGATTATCACCGATTGTATGCCTCTAAAGACTAAGAAACCGTTGATTTCGATGGTAAAAGGAGACGCTCAATGTTTGAATGTTGCAGCCGCTTCTATTTTGGCGAAAGTCTCACGTGACCATTATATGGAAGAATTAGACAAACAATATCCACAGTACGGATTTGCCAAACATAAGGGCTATGGCACCAAGATGCATTTAGCTGCCATTGCCCAATATGGCCCGTTAGAACACATCCATCGAAAAAGTTTTTCTCCGATTGCCTCTTACTTTTCCGAACAATTGAAACTTTTTTAGGTCACTTTTCTTTTTTACCCGTCTTTTTATAAGTGAGGGGGTAAAGCATGGAAAGATTGACTACACATTCCATCTTGGTTCATCTCGCTGTGAAATATGAAGGCGAATGGGACCGAATTTATGATGCGATCAAACGGAAAGAACATCTCGAGCCAAATGAAGTCGCATCAACAAACAAAGCGCTCAAATGCAAAACCACGACTTTGATGGATCCTGACTATCCGCCGTCGCTGAAAAAGATTTATAAACCGCCCCTAGTCCTTTTCTATTATGGCGACCTTTCACTTGTTTCCGAAGAAGAGAAGTGCGTTTCCTATGTCGGCTCCAGAGATTCGTCAACGTATGGAAATAAAATGGCCGAAATTTTAGCGGGGGGCATTGCCAAAGAAGGCTTTACGATTGTTTCGGGGATGGCTAGGGGGATTGACGGCGTTGCGACAAGAGCTGCTTTGGATGCCGGTGGGAAGGCGGTCGCGGTTTTAGGGACAGGAATTGATTTTCCTTACCCGTCTAGCAACACTGATTTATATAAGAGGATAAAAGAAGAAGGGCTGGTTCTTTCTGAACGCCCTGGACGATATCCACCAAGTCAAGATAAAGATACGTTTCCTGCCCGCAACCGCATCATTGCTGGCTTATCGAAACTGACAATCGTCGGAGAGGCCAACCGTCATTCAGGAACGTTGATTACGGTTGGTTATGCTTTGGATTTTGGCAAAGACGTTGCCTGCGTTCCTTACCACGCCGATGAAGACAGCGCTTGCAATTTGCTGATCCGTGATGGCGCTCCAGTAGTTTGCAGCACCATGGACGCTCTTGACTTGCTAGGCTGGGTAAAAGAAAAGGGAGACTGAAAATTTTTTCGAAAATTTCTATAAATAACTCTTTATTTATATATAGGAAAAAGAGCAAAAGTCAGTTTGACAAAGCTTTTTGAGGTCTCTAATATTTTTGAGCCGAAAGGAGCGGGATATGAAATTAGTTATCGTTGAATCACCCAATAAATGCGCCACAATTAAAAACTATTTAGGCAATGGTTTTGAGGTTGTCGCCTCACAAGGACACATCCGCGACCTTTCCACTCATGGCAAGGGGGGTCTTGGCATCAATGTCGAAGAAGACTATAAGCCAGATTTCGTCATCAAGCCGAATCAGTATGCCACGGTTAAAAAACTTAAGGCCCAAGTTGCGCAATCCGAGGAAGTCATTCTCGCCACCGACCCTGATCGTGAAGGTGAGGCCATTTCTTGGCATTTAGCCATTGTCTTAGGCTTAGACCCAAAAACCACCAAACGTCTCTCCTTCCATGAAATCACCCGTCCCGCCATTCAAGAGGCGATGGAGCATCCTTCTCATATTGACATGAATTTGGTTTATGCGCAGGAAACGAGGAGAATGTATGATCGTATCATCGGTTTTAAGCTTTCCTCCTTGCTTCAACGCAAGATGGGCTCGAAATCTGCGGGACGTGTTCAATCTGCCACGTTGAAACTCATCGTTGAAAACGACGACGAGATAAAGAGCTTCGTTCCAAAGGAATTCTGGAGCGTTTCTGTTGAGCTGAATTTAGAAGACGGCAAGACTTTGATCGTTGCCTTGGACAAAGTCGACGGAAAGAACCCAGAAATTCATAACAAAGAAGAAGCTGAGGCGATTCTTAAACGCATCGGCGACAGCATGAAAATCGTTTCTTTGACCTCGACGAAACGCTCAATCCTATCAAAATTCCCGTTCACGACCTCCACTTTGCAACAGGAAGCCTACAATCGTTTCAAGTTCTCGACGAGCAAAACCCAATCCATCGCTCAACTTTTATATGAGGGACGTCAAATTCAAGGAGAACACGTGGGTTTGATCACCTATATGAGAACCGATTCCACCCGAATTTCGGAAGATTTCTACCAAAACAACGCCAAACCTTATATTCTCGAACATTTTGGAAAAGAATACCTCGGTTATATCAAACAGGCAGAAAAGAAAAAAGAAAGGGTCCAGGATGCTCACGAGGCTATCCGTCCAACCTCTACTTTGCGCACGCCAGAAACTGTGGCTCAATATTTATCCCCGGACGAAGCTAAACTCTATCGTTTGATTTACGATCGCGCCCTCGCCTCTTTGATGACACCGAAAGTAGAAGAAGTCACAACTGCCATTTGGGAATGCAACGGCTTGACTTTTAAAGCCTCGGGAACAAGAACCCTTTTCCCGGGCTATTCCGTGATTTATGGTGAATTTGAAGCCGAGGAAAACAAAAAGCTCCCTCCTTTAGAAGAAGGGAAGTCTTATTCCGTCAAGAAACGCAACGAAGAGCAAAAATTCACCCAACCACCAGCTCGTTTTACGGAGGCCAAAGTCGTTAAGGCGATGGAAGAAAAAGGCATCGGTCGTCCATCGACTTATGCTAACACCATCAAAACGCTGAAATCACACGACTATATCAGCATTGTCAAAGGCGTTGTTACGCCGACCGAAACTGGGATTCGCACCACGAAGGTGATGGAGAAATTTTTCCCGGAAATCATTTCCGCCAGTTATACCGCGAAAATGGAAAATGAATTGGATGAAGTGGCAGAAAAGAAAAAGACTCGCTTAGAGGCGATGGATTCTTTCTATCGTCCTTTTATCGAAAAGTTCGACCAAGTCCAAAAAACAATGTATAAAGATGGTGGTGAACCGACGGGTGAGATGTGTCCAGAATGTGGTTCGCCGCTAATCTACAAAAAAGGAAAATTCGGCAAATTTGTCGCTTGCTCTAATTACCCTGCTTGCCATTACGTCGTCAAAGAAAAAATGCAAGAGACAGGGGAAACTTGCCCTCGATGCGGTCGCCCGCTCGTGGTTAGAAAGAGCAAAAAAGGAGAGGAATTTGTCGGCTGTTCTGGCTACCCTAGTTGCACGTATATCAAAGGCCAGGAAGAGAAAAAACTGGAGGACGCCACTAAATACACCGAAGCCGATTATGTCAAAGAATGTCCTTCCTGCCACCAAGGCCATTTGGTGGTAAAACATGGTAAAAAAGTCGACTTTTTAGGGTGCACCAATTACCCGAAGTGCCGATATCACGAATGGCTGACGGTGAAAAAAGGAAAGAAATGACCAAAAACGGAGAAAAAAGAATCATTAATGTTATCGGAGGCGGTCTCGCAGGGAGTGAGGCCGCTTACTTCCTTTTGAAACAAGGTGTCGAAGTGCATCTTTATGAAAGACGCCCTTTGGTGGAAGATGGGGCACACGTGTCCGATCTTTTTGGGGAACTGGTCTGTTCTAATTCTCTCAAATCCAAACAGCTTAGCAATTGCTGCGGGTTGTTAAAAGAAGAGATGCGGCAGATGGGTTCTTTGATGATGGAGGCTGCTGACGTTTCTTCGGTTCCAGGAGGTAACGCTCTTTCTGTGGACCGCGATGTTTTTGCGCAACATATCACCAAGAAGCTATTGCAATTTCCAAACCTCAAAATCTATCGTCAAGACGTCGAGGATTTGCCCAAAGAGGGAATCACGATTTTAGCCACGGGTCCTTTGACCAGCGGGCCACTGCTAGAGAGATTAGGAGAAGTGATTGGACAGAAGAACCTTTCTTTTTTCGATGCTTCTGCGCCAATCATCGAGAAGTCTTCGATCGATTTTTCCAAAGCGTATTTCAAATCCCGTTTCGAACAAGACGATGCCTCCTACATCAACTGTCCTTTCAACAAAGACGAATACAATCGTTTCGTGACCGCTTTAATTAGCGCGGAAAAAGCGCTGGTTCATGCATTTGACACGCATTATTTCGAAGGCTGTCTGCCAATTGAAGTGATGGCTTCTCGGGGCCTTGAGACTTTGCGTCACGGGCCGTTAAAACCTTTTGGTTTAGGGACAGAAGAACATCCACATCCGTATGCGGTGGCCCAATTAAGACAAGATACAAAGCTTGGCGATTACTATAATCTCGTCGGCTTCCAGACCAATTTGACCTATCCGGAACAAAAACGAGTTTTTTCCATGATTCCTGGTTTGGAGAATGCCAAATTCGTTCGTTATGGGCTGATGCATCGCAATAGTTATATCGCCTCCCCAATCGCCTTGAATGATGACCTTAGTTTGAAAAACCGTGATCATATTTTCATCGCTGGACAATTGTCGGGCGTTGAAGGTTATGTCGAATCGGCAGCGATGGGGATTATCGCCGGCATCCATGCTTATCGCAGGCTATTGGAGAAAAATTTCATCCCCGTCCCTCGTGAAACCGTGACCGGTGCTCTTATTGATTACATCCTCCATGCTAATGGGTCTTATTTTGAACCAATGAACGCCTCTTGGGTGCTTTTCCCAACCTCTAAGAAGGAAAACCGACAACCGACTATCGATTCTGCTCTTTTGGGAATAAAATCCTATTGGAAGCAGGCCAACGAATGAACAAGATTGAGGCAGAATACCTAGATCATCTGATTGCCAGGAATTATTCCTCGCATACGGTGGAGTCCTATCGCCGGGATCTCGATTTTTTCTTTGATTACATCGGTCAAGAAGGAGTTTTGATGGACAAAGTTGACAAGATGGTAATCCGCGATTTTGAATCCGTCCAACTCCGCAAAGGCGTGGGGGCTCGTTCGTTACAACGAAGAATGTCTGCCTGCCGCCAATTCTATAATTACCTGCAACAAAATGGGATTATCGCCATCAACCCTTTTAAACAGGTCCGTGCCCCGAAAAAACCCGTTCGTTATCCCGACGTGCTCACTAACGAGCAAGTGACTTCGTTGTTGAACGCCAACGCCAAGAGGACCGATTATTTTGCCCTTCGTGACCAAGCAATTCTCGAATTGATGTATGCTTCGGGAATGCGCGCCTCAGAGGTGATATCTTTTCGTCAAAGAGAAGTGGATTTCCGTTCTCGGATGATTCGCGTATTTGGCAAAGGGGACAAAGAAAGACTAGTCCCAATTAGCAAGACCGCCGTCATGGTGATGCAGGAATATTTGAAAAAACAGCGTCCAGAATTGGTCGCAAAACACAGAAGCATCCGTCGAGGAGACGCGTTTTTCCTAAATGAGCGTGGAGAAAACCTCACTACCAGAGGCTTGGAATACATCCTCCGTCAAGTTGAGGCTAAAACCGGTTCTTATTTTGGCCTTCACCCGCACGTTTTGAGGCATACCTTTGCCACGACTCTTTTGGATAACGGAGCCGATCTTCGCCTAATCCAGGAATTGTTGGGCCACGCCAGTTTGAATACCACCCAAATCTACACTCACGTCTCGACGAAATCCATGCAAGAACAATATGGGCAATTCTTCCCTCGTCAGGAGAAGAAAAAAGATAAATAATTGAGCATTCATCGTATTTTTGTTCCTTTCTATCCTTAGGAGTATTTTCCTCTTTGTAGAAATTCCTTTGAGGTGTATAATTAGCCTCGGCCTTTCTTTAAGAAAGAGCTTATACGCACCTCGCGGATCGAACGCCGTGTTCCTTGACGGGCGAAGCAGCTTAAAAATCGTCTTGGTGGTCAGTTCCTTGAAACGGGGGAGGCTAAAACAAATGGAGGTCACTAAAATGAGTGACGAATTAAAAAAAGTCGAAGCTGTTCCAGAAGCAGCAACTGCCGATGTAGCAACTGAAGAAGAAACCATGGCAGCCATCATCAGAGATCCAAACGCTCCGATTATGACCATGAGAAAACTTCTCGAAGCCGGCGTCCATTTTGGACATCAAACCAGAAGATGGAACCCAAAAATGGGCAAATTCATCTATGGCGCCAGAAATGGCATCTATCTCATCGATATGGGCAAAACCGTCGATCAAGTCAACGTCGCCTACAAGAAATTGAAGGAAATCGTCGATGAAGGTGGAAAAGTCCTCTTCGTTGGCACTAAAGAAAGCGCCAAACAAATCATTGTCGATGAAGCAACCCGTTCCGGTTCCTTCTATATCGCCAATCGTTGGTTAGGCGGCACCCTCACCAATTTCCGCACTATCCTTGGTCGCACCAAGAGATTGAAAGAACTTCAAGAAATGGAGGCCAATGGTGATTTCGAGAAGCTTCCAAAGAAAGAAGTTGCCGTCTTAAGAAAAGAACTTGAAAAACTTGCCCGCAACCTCGAGGGTATCAAAGAGATGCGTCGCTTACCACAAGCTGTCATCGTCGATGACCCAACCGTTGAGCACAACGCTATCGAAGAAGCTCGCAAACTTCACATCCCAACCTTCGCGATTGTCGATACTTCCGATGACCCAGATCTCATCAATTTCCCGATCCCATCCAACAACGATGCCCCAAGCGCTCTCAAACTCTTGCTCGGTGTCTTAGCTGATGCTGTTGTGGAATCCAAAGGTGGCATCACCGAATTCGCCTATGTCAAAGACACCGCTGAAGAAGCGACCATGAAAGACGCTGTCCGTGCCGCCGATATCGCCAACGAACAACGCAAAGCCGCTATCCGCGCTCAAAAACAAGCTCGCGAAGAACGTTTCAAGAAGATGCAAGCCGAGCGCAACGCTCGTTTCGCTGAAAGAAAAGCTGCCGCCGAAGCCGCCAAAGCTGAAGAACCAGCAGAAGAAAAACCAGCAGAAGAAGCCAAAGCCGCTTAATCATTGAAGGAGAAAACAATGGCCGATCAAAACACTATCGCCGCAATCAAAGCCCTCCGTGATAGAACCGGGGCGGGCATGATGGATTGCAAAAAAGCCCTCGAAGCAACAGGATATGATATCGAGAAATCGATTGACTACCTCCGCGAAAAAGGCATCGCCAAACAAGCCAAACGTGCTGGACGTACCGCCGCTGAAGGCTTAGCCCTCGTCAAGGCGGAAGGAAACAAAGCCGCGGTCATCGAAGTCAATTGCGAAACTGATTTCGTTTCTGCTTCCGACCGTTTCCAAGCTTATGCCAGATATGTTCTTGATTATGTTTTAGCCAATGAGCCAGCCACCATTGAAGCGGCTCGCGAAGGCACCCTTCAAGAACATGACGATGTTGCCCTTGCCACGGGTGAAAAAACCGAATTCCGTCGCGCAATCGTCCTCCATAAGGAAGATGGCCAAGGATTTGGCACCTATATCCACCAAAAAGGCAGAATCTCTGTCGCTGTCGTCTTAGAGAAAGAGGATGAGGAGTTCGCTCACCATTTGGCGATGCATATCGCTGATTCTGGCGCCGTTTACACCAATCTCGAAGATGTTCCAGCTGCCGAAAGACAAAGAGAACTCAATATCGCCAAGGCAGAAGTTGCCGCCGATGAGAAACTTGCTAACAAACCAGAACAAGTCAAAGACCAAATCGCCGAAAGAAAAGTCGACAAGGCCTTGTCTCAATATTGCTTGACCAAGCAAAAATTCTTGCTTGACCCAACCAAGACGGTGGAGCAGGTCTTAGCCGAAAAAGGCAATAAAGTCATCACCTTCGTCCGCTATCAAGTCGGGGAAGGCGTCGCTGCTTAATTCAAAAAGAAACACACTCCACCGAGGGTGTGTTTTTTTGTATAATATATCCACTATGGAAGAAAAAACTATCTATCGCAGAATCATTCTGAAGGTTTCTGGCGAAGCTCTCCAAAACGAAAATGATGGTTCTATCTATGACGAAAAGAAGCTGAAAGACATTGCCGATGTCGTAAAAAAAGCACATGATATCGGCGTTCAAATCGGTATTGTCGTCGGAGCAGGAAACATCTGGAGAGGACGCTTGGCCGATGAAGTCGGAATCGAACGTTCTACTGCCGATTATATGGGCATGCTTGGAACTATCATGAACGCTTTGGCCTTACAAAGCGCGTTAGAAAGGCTCGGTCTTGAGACTCGTGTCATGAGCGCCATCAACGTGCCTCAGGTTTGTGAGCCTTATATCCGCAGAAGGGCGGTATCTCACCTAGAGAATGGCCGCGTCATTATCTTTGCTGGGGGAACGGGAAATCCATATTTTACCACCGATACCTGCGCAACCCTCCGAGCATTGGAAATCTGCGCCGATGCCATCGTCATGGGCAAAAATGGCGTAGAAGGGGTCTATGATGATGATCCACGGAAAAACAAAGACGCCAAATTGCTCAAGAGGCTGACTTATTCAGAAGTCTTATCCAAGAAACTTGCTGTCATGGATTTGACGGCGGTTGCGATGTTAGCGGAATCGGAAGTGAAAATCCACGTCTTCAATATGAGTGACCCTAGTGTCCTCATCGACGTGCTGAAAGGAAAAGATATCGGATCTACGATATCTAAGGAGTAATTTTATGGACCCATTAGTCAATGAAGCAAAAGGCCAGATGGATAAAACCATCGACGCTTACAAAGGAAGATTGTCCAAATTAAGAAGTGGACGTGCCAACCCAAAGATGCTAGATGGCATCAAATGTGATTATTATGGCGACAAGATGGACATCACTGCATTATGCAGCATCTCCATGCCGGAGCCGAGGCAGCTTTTAATCAAGCCTTATTCTCGAGAAGATCTTAAGAGCATCGCTTCTGCCATCGCGGGTGCCAATTTGGGCGTCAATCCGCAAGTGGAAGCCTCGGATATCCGTATCATCGTGCCCCCACTTACCGAAGACGTCCGCAGACAGATCGCCAAAGACGCCAAAGTGATTGCTGACGAAGCCAAAGTCAGCGTTCGCAATATCCGCCGTGATTATATGGATCTTATCAAAGACGATGATTCCATGAGCGACGACTACAAAGAACGCGTCGAAGAGGATCTTCAAAAGATCGTCACTGAGACCAACAAACTTATTGATGATATCCTTTCGGAAAAGCAAAAGGAAATCATGACCATCTGATTCAAAAACAAAACGAAGCCGGCGCTGCCGGCTTTTTATATAGCTTATAGCGAAATGGTGCCATCCGTGCAGATGATGGATGAAATTGCGGAATTGGCGTTCCAGGATTCCTCTTTTGGCAAATTTTGGAAAGCGGCCATCGTGCTGTGGTAATAGACATTAGCAAGAAGAGAACAGCCATTGAAAAGATCGGCAGGCAAACGGTTGATTGTGCTGGGAAGATGAACCTTGCTCAGCGAGACACAATTTCGAAAAGCGCCTTCGCCGAGAATATTGAGTTTGGTATCCAATAAGGAAATCTCATTAAGGCCAAGGTCATTTTTGAAGGCCTCTTTTCCGATGCTTAGCAGATTTTTCGAAAAAGTCACTTTCTTAAGGGACGGGTTGTCGGACAAAACTCCTTCTCCAAGTTTTTGCGTGCCATCTCCTGAGCCAAAAGCAACTTCTTCTAATGAAGGCATATCGGAGAAAGAATAACTGCCCAGCGAGGAATAGAGAGTAGGGAAATAAACTCCTTTAAGATGATTCGCAAGTGAGGTAATGATGTTTTTTGAGCCATCAGGAACGACGTTGAAAGAATGAATTGGGCCGCCTTCTTCTTGGAAGGAAGCAGGCATAACCAAATAAATAGCGTCTTCCGTCAAATTAACCCCATTGACGGCATACGTGTCATCGTTTTTTATGATAGAAAAGACATCTTTATTGGTCAAAAACACACGATTTTCATCATAGGTTCCCGGCTTTTGTTGATTCCAATTCAAAATGGGCGTGGTGTTAGCAGTATGCCTCATTTGATTGGCGAAATGACCAATCAGGGCAGTGGCGATAGTGCCCACCAAAATCAAACCTCCAATGATTCCGATGATGATCGTGTTGCGTTTTGTTTTGGGATCCATTTTCTGCCGTTTTTGGCCTTCGGCTTCATTCTCAGAAATTTCTTTTTTGACAATCTTCTCTTCTTCGTTCATATGACATATTCTAGCAAAATGTGGCTACTAAGCATGTTTTTTCGTTTCAAAAATAAAATTTTAGGTCAATTTCTTCGTAAGCGTTTTTTGGATTTGTATTTTACGCTATAATCTTTCTTATGAAAGATGGATTCCAGTTGGAGAAAAAATTAGACCACATCGCTTTCATCATGGATGGCAATGGGAGATGGGCCAAATTAAGAGGCCTCCCCCGTCATTTGGGCCACAAAGAAGCCTGCAATCGTTTGATCGAAATTTTCGATGCTTGTTGCGAATTTAATATCAAATACATGTCGTTCTATGCTTTCTCTACGGAGAATTGGAACCGCCCCCAGGAAGAAATCGACCATTTAATGGACTATCTTGAGGAATTTTTCGCTCGAGAGATCGATTATCTCGATTCCAAAGGAGCAAAACTTTTGATTTCCGGTGATTTAGGAAGAATCCGCGAAAAAACGAGAAAAGTCTGTTATGAAGCGTTGGAACGGACCAAGAACAACTCCCGTTATTTTCTCAATGTTTGTTTGAATTACGGGGGACGTGACGAAATTGTTCGCGCCTCCAAGAAGATAGCGGAGGCTTATCATGCGGGAGAAATCTCCTTGGAAGAGATTAACGAGACCACTTTCAAAAAATATCTTTGGAATCCTGAACTTCCCGATGTGGATTTGATGATCCGTACTTCAGGGGAAGAGAGGCTGTCCAATTATATGCTATATGAAAACGCCTATGCCGAATTCGTGTTTACACCGGTGAAATGGCCAGATTTTCATCGTGAAGCGTTGGTGGATTGCTTGAAAGAATATCAGAATCGCAACCGCCGTTATGGAGGGCTTAAGAATGAGTGAGCATCGCCACAATCAATTCGAAATCGAAGTGAACACGCCGCCAGAGGGGTTTAAAGCCTCTTTGAAATCTAGAATCATCGTCGCTTTGGTTTTGATTGCTATTTTCGTTCCGTCGTTCATTTTGGGCGGCTGGGTCTTCTTTTTCGTTTTCATGGCCGCTTTGGTCATCGCCTTAACTGAAATGCTTCTGGCTCCGCAAAAGAAATATCGTTGGTGGGTTTGGGTGTTTACCTTCCTCGTTGCCTTCGGTTATGTTTATTGGTTTATATTGAAAGGCAATTTAATCCAATACGAAGCCGCAAAAGAAGCTGGTGAAGTTTATGTTTTCTCTTTGGCTGAATATTTTGATGGCTTAGACATTTCCATCATCAACATCGCCACCTCTTTGATTGGCTATTTTGTCATTGCCCTATTCGACAAAAATTTCGAATTCAAAGATGTCATGTATTTCTTCTTGCTCACCGCTTTGGTGGGTCTAGGCATGCAAGGTTTCTATTTCGCCCGTTATTTCCCGTTTAATCAATATGGTCATAGTCAGGCCTTTCAAACCTACACGGGGCTTAACATCAATGGAATCACCGGGCCAGAGGTCATCCAAACTGCCGTCTTTCAATATTGGACCTCAGCCGAATTAGAGATTTTTGTCCTTCTTGGTGTCGTTTTCAATGATGTCATGGCTTATTTTGGTGGCGTTTATTTCGGCAAACATAAAATGATTGAAAGAGTCTCTCCGAAGAAGACCTGGGAAGGATTTTTCTGGGGCTGGTTCTTTGGCGCTTTGATCTGTGCTTTATTTGGTTTGGGCACAGCTTTCTTTGGCTCCCCAATGCTGCCTTTTTTGGATTTAGAACACTGGTATTGGGTTGTCGGCCTTGCTCTTTTGATTCCATTATTGGGGGATCTTGGAGATCTGGCGTTCTCTTTGATCAAGCGTCATTTCAACATCAAGGATTATGGCAACATCCTTCGTGGCCATGGCGGCGTCCTTGACCGTGCTGATTCTTCGATCTTTGCGATGATCGGGGTATCTATTGCCTTGATTTTCATCTCTCACGGATTCAATTTCTTATTATGAGAAACGTTTTACTTCTTGGGGCCTCTGGAAACATTGGCACTCAATCCTTAGACATTTTAGAA
Organism: uncultured Erysipelotrichaceae bacterium; assembly: GCA_902794835.1. GTDB lineage: Bacteria > Bacillota_I > Bacilli_A > RFN20 > CAG-826 > UBA4951. The sequence goes on along the minus strand of CADBIO010000014.1, from coordinate 16,401 downwards.
AAAGACCAGTCTTCTTTTGTTTTAAAAGGCATCACCATAGGACATCAGGTCGAGAAAATCGAAGGGATTTTGGAACGTTTTCCTTCGATTGGTTTTGTTTGCGTTCGTGAAGAAGAAGACGCCAAGACGTTGCAAGAAAAACATCCAGGCTTAAAAATTTATTTTGGCGATGATGGGTTACTTGAAATCATCGAAGACTGCCCATGCGACATGGTGGTGAATGCCTTAGTCGGTTTCGCCGGAATGATGCCTACTTTAAAAGCGTTGCGAGAGAATAAAATCCTTTGCCTGGCCAATAAGGAGTCTTTGGTGGTGGCTGGGGAATTGGTCAATCGTCTTTTAAGGCAAGGGAAAGGAAAATTATATCCGATCGATTCGGAGCACGTGGCTTTGGCCAAATGTCTTTCCAAAGTCAATCGTGATGATGTCGAAAAACTGGTTATCACCGCTTCAGGGGGCTCATTTCGCAATCTTTCCCGAAACGAACTTCGCGACGTGACTCCAGAAGACGCTTTAAAGCACCCAACCTGGTCAATGGGGAAGAAAATCACGATTGATTCGGCGACGATGTTCAACAAAGGCTTTGAAGTTATCGAAGCCCATTATCTATTTGATTGGCCTATCGAGCGAATTGAAGTTCTGCTTCACGACGAATCTTGGGTCCATTCTGCTTTATACATGAAAGATGGCACCTATTATGCCGATGTTTGTAAACCAGATATGCATGGGCCAATTGAATATGCCCTATACGAAGGGAAAAACCATTTTGATATCTTCCACGAAAAACAATTATCCGATTTTGGGCCCTACACATTCCATCGTTTCAATCCGGAACGCTACCCAGCTGTAAATATCGCCCTTTCCGCCCTGAAAGCAGGAGGCATCATGCCAACCGTTCTTAACGCCGCCAATGAGGAAGCCGTCTATCTTTTCCTAGATCACAAGATTCCTTTTTTGACGATTGAAAAAGCGGTGGAAAGTGCCTTAAGCCATTTCCCAAATATCGCCCACCCAACCGTCCGTGACATTTGCTCGACAGATCAAGATACGAGACTCTATATCCGAAGAAAGTACGGAGGAGAAGAATAATGCAGATTTTTTTGACGATTCTAATCCTTATTGTGATGCTAGGCATTTTGATTGGCATGCATGAGCTTGGCCATCTTGCCGTCGCCAAAGCTTTTAATGTTTATTGTTTGGAATATTCTATCGGCTTTGGCCCAAAACTTTTCTCAAAAACCCGCAAAGGAGGAGAAACGGCGTTCTCCTTGCGCGCCTTCCCATTAGGCGGATTTGTATCGATGTATGGGGAAGGGGTTGAGCTTCCTGAAGGGAAAAGCATCCCAAAGGAACGTTCTTTAGAGGGGATCGCCCATTGGAAACGCGCTTTGATTATGGTTGCTGGCGTGGCGGTCAATTTCTTCCTCGCCTTCCTTTTTACGATGATTTACGCCGTGAGTTTCCCCTCTTATTACACCGGATCCTATGTCGATACGGGGCTTACTAACACAGCTGTTTATGTGAGTTCGGAAGACACTACGAGTGAGACCGCTCGGTCTTTGTGCTTCTGGATTTCAGGAAATGTGGCAGGAGAGAAATTGGACAGCGACACCAATAGACTCTATAGCCCTGATACGGTAGTGGACGATAACAACAATGAATATGGCTATCTTTTAGATGCCAACTGCGACATCAACGGGAAGAGCTATTGTGCCGTTTTCATGTTTCATTCCATTGTGAATGACAACGATTTAGTCACCTGTCTGTCGTTTTATGAGCCGAAAACAGGTTTTTTCCCGAATGCCGTTCAGACAGAATTAGGCATCACCAACTACCCCGATCATGAACGGGCCTATACCTTAAAAAGCAGTGATGTGGCGACGCTACATTTGACCTTCCTAACTTGCGATAATTATGACACGCCCCCCACAAGAGAACAGTTTCAGGCTTCTAAAGGAAATGTCAAAAATTTCACGGTAAAGAGCGGGGAAAATGGCTATGTCAGCGAAGATAAGCTTTCGATTCTTGCTTACCAATATTGGGCGCCATTTGCTACGAGACTCCTCAATGGGTGCGTCTATTTCAAAAATTTCTTCGTGGCCATTGGGCAAGGGTTAGCAGCAATCTTCACCTTTAATTTCTCCAACCTTGGCTCAGTCGTGGCCATTGGCAGTGTCATTTCGACCTCATCAGCGGAAATTGGCTGGGGGAGGACTTTCTTCCTTTATGGGGGTTTCTTGTCTTTGAATCTCGGCATCCTTAACCTTTTGCCATTCCCTGGATTAGATGGTTGGCAGCTGCTGATCACTTTCATCGAAGGTGTTTTCCATAAAAAGATTAATGAAAAGGTTAAAAATATCGTTTCACTGATTGGCGTTGGCTTATTATTAGTGTTGGGCGTTGCCATCATCATCAAAGATGTAGTGGGGCTGTTTATTTGATATGAAAAATCAAAAAATGTTTCGTTTCCTGACCTCCATAGGAATCTCCAACCCGGAACGATTCGATATGGATTTTGACCTTGTCGGAAGGGATTCTTTTGACCACAATTTTGTGCATATGTCCATCCGCAAGGAAACCCCTTGGGAAGAAACGATGTTAGAAGAATTCAAACAAGGGCTTTCCAGGATCAACTATCCTTATTCTCTCCGCTTTAGCTATAGCATCGAGCCGACTTTCAATGATGTGGACTCTCTCTTTCAGGATTGGTACCTATCCACTTATCATCTTATCCCTCCTTTCCAGTTGATGCCTGGTGAAAACAATATGATTTTCGTTTTGGCCGCAGAAGATCTTTCCCTGGGAATGATCAATGGAGCCATCGATGATTTCTCTTCTTACCTGAGATTCCTTTCCTATCCTTTCGAACTTCGTGTTGTGCATGATCTTTCCCAGACCGCTTCAAAGCCAGAAATCAAAGAAAATGAGACCCCCGTGGATCAAACGACACTGAATTTATCTCTCATTCCCGAAACCATTCAGCCGACGATAGAAGACATCCAAGAAGATCTAGAACCGAAACCTTCCGGAAAAAAGGAACAACAAAGCGAGAATAGAATCGATCCTTCTTTTGAAGAAACGGTTCTTCCGGGGCCATCGGTTACCTTAGACTTGGCCACCGAGAAACCATCGAATACGAGCCCCGTATATGAAGAATCCGCAGAAGAAAACGTTGAAATAGGAACAAATTCAATCAACGCCACTCAGGAGACCAACGAGGATTGGCCGAAAGAAGCTGACATTGATGAAGAGGCGGAGACATGCGAAGAAAACAACAACGAGGATGAAATTTTGGAAGAGCCCCTAGATTCCTTAGAAGAGGAATTCGTGCCGCCTGAATTAGACGAAGATGAGCGTGCCAGACAAGCTGCCTTACGAGAGGCGGAAAATGTCTTTCTTGATGCTTTAAGGCGTTCTAAAGAAGAAGAGGCCCGTAAGCAAGTCTTCATCAAAGGCGATTATCTCAAATTGAAATCGATATCCGATATCTATACCTCCAACGTTTCTCATGTGGAATTCGAGGGCGAGCTTTTTGATATCGACGAAAAGAACCCTCACCGCAAAACCCGCAAAGGAAAAATCATGATGTCTTGTGGCGTTGGCGATTTAGCCCAAGGGAATGCCGTTTATATTCGCATGATGGAATCGCGAAACGGGCTTTCCGCGGAGGACATTTTACAATTCGGGCCGAAATCGAATGGGACGAGAGTCAATGTCCGTGGGGCAGTGGAAAAAGACGCCCATACCGGCCAAAAGCAAGTTTTCGTCCATTACATCACCAAACTTCCTCCTCAGCCATTGCGATCTGATTCTGAATTAGAACAACGCGTCGAATTGCATTTGCATTCTAAATTCTCTGCGATGGATGGCTTAGGCGAAATCAGCGATTATTTAAAACTCGCCATCCATTGGGGGATGCCTGCGATGGCGGTAACCGACCATGGGGTCATTCAATCTTTCCCTGCGGCGGAGAATGCCTTAGCTGCGATCAACAAAGACCGAAAGAAAAAAGGCATCGGCCCTGCCCCGATTAAAATGCTTTATGGCTGCGAGCTTTATATGTTTGACTGGCCAAAGCCTGTCTTTAACGCCGTAAGCGACAAGCCGATCCATAATCAAACCTATTGTGTCTTCGACTTTGAGACCACAGGTGTTTCCCATACCTACGATCGTCCGATTGAATTTGGCGCTGTGATTGTTGGCCCTGACGGCATCGCCATCAAACGTATGGATCGTTTTATCGACCCTGAGATGGAACTTTCCCAACAGGCGATGGAAATCAACCACATTACCCCAGAGATGTTGGTTGGTGCGCCAAAAATGCAAGAAGCCATCAAAGAGATTTCCGAATTCATCGGTGATTCTATCCTTGTGGCCCATAACGCTCCTTTCGACGTGGAATTCTTGAATATGATGCGTGCTTCTGCTGGGATGGAACCAATCAAAAACACCGTTGTCGATACGCTGCCTGTGGCAATGTATCTTTTCCCAGAAGCCGGTTCCTTAGCGGAAAAAGCCTTGGCCAATCGTTTGGAAATCCATGACGATTCCGGCGTCTTCCACCGTGCGGATTACGATGCTGAGCAACTTTCCCGTATCTGGCTTTCCATGATTCCGTTATTGCAGAAAAAATATAAAAACCCGAACCTCACGTTTGAAGATCTTAACCATCTTCCGGTGGACACTCAGGCCTTCTACAAACACCCAAAGACTTTCCATACTTGCGTGATTGCCAAAAACCCAGCTGGCTTAAAGGCTTTATATAAGATCATCTCTGAATCGGAAACGACCTATCTTTCGCCACAATCTGGTTTAACCCCACCGACGCCCACCGTGCCAAGGGATTTCCTTAACGAAAACCGCGAGAATCTTTTCGTTGGCTCGGCTTGCATGAATGGACGTGTTTTCGAAATGGCGATGAATGGCACTCAACAAGACCTCGAAGAAGAAATGGCCTTCTACGATTACATCGAAATCCAGCCGAAAGAAAATTATTCTTGGCTCATTGGGATGGAGCAAATCGACGAACCCCGTTTGATGAATATTCTTGGGCGGATTGTTGATACGGCCGAGAAATTGGGCAAGATGGTGATAGCAACCGGCGATTGCCATTATGTCAATCCGACGGAAAAGATCACCCGCGATATCTATATTTGTTCCAAAGGCTTAGGCGGTTCTGCCCACCCGTTGATGAGAGGGCGTGCCCGTCATGCCGAATTCCCTAACCCAGACCAACATTTCCGTTCCACGAAAGAAATGCTGGATTCCTTCCGTAGTTGGCTCCCAGAAGAGAAGTGCCGGAAGATCGTTATCGAAAATTCGCGTGCGATTGCCGATGCCTGCGAGCCATTGCGCATTTTGAAAGACCGCCTATATACACCTGACGCCAATTTGCCTGATTCCGATAAGAAACTCCGTGAGCTTTGTTATCAGAATTTAAAGGATACGTATGGTGAAAATCCAGATCCATTGGTGAAAGCTCGTCTTGACCGAGAACTGGATGGTATTATCAATAACGGCTATGCCGTCACTTATTACATTGCCCATCTTTTAGTCAAACACGCAATGGAAGATATAGACAACCCGGAGCATATGGGTTATTTCATCGGCTCTCGTGGATCGGTTGGCTCTTCGTTTGCCGCGACGATGGCAGGCATTACGGAAGTCAATCCTTTGCCTCCGCATTACCTTTGCCCGAAATGCAAACATTTTGAATGGGCCAATGACGACCCACAATTCAAAAACCTTCGTTCTGGCACTGACTTGCCACACAAGAAATGCCCAGAATGCGGGACTGAACTATTAAGAAATGGACAATCCATTCCTTTTGAGACGTTCTTGGGATTTGATGCTGATAAGGTTCCGGATATTGACCTTAATTTTCCTGCGGATTATCAAGCCAAAGGGCATTTGTACACTCGTGAGATTCTATCTACGCCAGAAGAGAATAGGGCATACGCGAATGGGGAATTCGTCCATTCCCCTCACGTCATTCGTGCCGGGACGATTGCTGCCGCCGAACAAAAGAATGCCTTTGGTTATGTGAAAGGCTACTATGAGCGTGTTTTGCGCAAAGAAGTGGGCAACGATGATCGTGCCTATTGTTCGTTCTTGGCCAGCAAATGCACCGGCGTCAAACGCACCACGGGACAACATCCAGGGGGCATTGTCGTTATTCCATCGGATATGGATATCTTTGACTTCACCCCATTCCAGCATCCAGCCGATGACCCGAACGCCGAATGGCTGACAACCCATTACGAATTTGCTTCCATGCACGATTCTGTTTTAAAACTCGATGAACTCGGTCACGTTGAGCCAGTTGCTTTGAGAATGCAGTGCAATTTGACGGGCATTGATATTGCCAAAGTCGGGGAAACGATTCCTTTGGACGATCCTCAAGTCCTTTCGTTATTCGGTTCTCCCAAAGCGTTGAAGCTCCAGAAAAATCCTCTCGGCTTTAAAACCGGGGCAATTGCTTTGCCAGAATTCGGGACTAGTTTTGTTCAAGGCCTTCTAGAGGAAGCTAGGCCAAAGACTTTCAATGATTTGTTAATTATCTCTGGCTTAAGCCACGGCACCGATGTTTGGAATAACAACGCCGAAGACATCATTGTTCATCAGGGGCGTTCTTTAAACGACGTCGTCGGATGTCGTGACGATATCATGAACTATTTGATTTCGATGGGCTGCGATCCTTCGATGTCTTTCCGCATCATGGAAGATGTCCGTCATGGCAAAGGAACTGGTGGCGATCCTCGTTATAACGAAGAGATGAAGAAAAACAAAGTGCCGGATTGGTACATCGAATCCCTCAACAAAATCAAATACCTTTTCCCACGGGCCCATGCCGCGGCATACGTTATCGGCGCCGTCCGCACTGGCTGGTTTAAGGTTCATCATCCTTTGGAATTCTATGCCACCTATTTCTCCACCCGTTGCGATAAATTTGACATCGGTGTGATGTCAGGTGGATTGGATCGAATCGTCAAGCGAATCAATGAAATCAAAGGAAACCCAGAAGCCTCTGACGTTGATTTAGAAGAATTGAAAGCGGATACTGCGGCTTGTGAAATGGTAGACCGAGGCTATTCCATTGAAAATATTTCTTTGATGGAATCCGATGCCACGGTCTGGAAGGTCTGCAAGGAACGTAATTGCGTCATCCCGCCATTCAAAGCCATTTCCGGTTTCCCATCGACAGCGGCAGAAGGAATCGTCAAGGCGCGTGCCAATGGCGGTGAATTCTTATCTCAGGAAGATTTGATGGACCGCGTGAAGTCCACCAAAAACGAGGAAGAAAGCAAGCGTCAGGGCAAAGATGTCTTCTATTCTATCGGAGATTCCGCTTTGAAAGCCTTGGAAGATTTAGGGGTTTTAAAAGGACTTAGCAAAACAAATCAATTGTCTCTCTTTGATTTCTGACGTTTGAATGAGTATAATAACGCTCGCCGACTAAGCGTCAGTTCGGGACGTAGCACAGCTTGGTAGTGCGTCTGGTTCGGGACCAGAAGGTCGTGGGTTCGAATCCCATCGTTCCGACCATCGGCAAAAACAGGTTTGATACACGTGATCAAGCCTTTTTTCATTTTTAACGATTTTCTTCTTTTTGCATAGCGCCTCTAATAATTTCTGAGCAAGGGTTTTGAGGATTGGGCAGGATTCGCTTCGGAAGAGAAACATAGTTTTTCTATCTCTCCGAGACGATTTGCGGGGGACGTTCCGCATTCTGTACAATGATGGCGCTCGAAACCCATAAACAACCATCGGATTCGCTCGACGGTTTTTCTTGACCAAAGGTCGTGCTAAAATAATTCCGTTGCGCCCGTAGCTCAGCTGGATAGAGCGTTCCCCTCCTAAGGGAAAGGTCAGGAGTTCGAATCCCCTCGGGCGCGCCATACGAAAATCTGAGACAATCTGTCACGCAGGTTGTCTTTTATTATTTAAAGATAATAACATAGCGAAAAATTAAATAAAAATTGTCTCAGAAAACATAAATGTTATATAACACATTTATGAACGAAATGTCCATAACTGAATCTATAATTCATTATTTGCATTACCATAGAGGCATCACTTTTGATGTAAAGACTTTTCATGACTATTACTTCAAGGATACGAATTACGATAGTTTCAGAAAAATAATCTCCCGCTTGGCCAAGCAAGGTGAAAGATATTCGCCAAACCGTTTTGGATTATTTCATCGAAGATAGACATGGCTTTTATCGTGGCGATACTTTGTTTTATAAATTGAAAATAATTGATAAGAAACCTGAGGTCTACGAGATTAATTGCAATGTAGAACGTGGAATTACATGTTGTAGGATCAAGGCAATGCCATTTGGAAAGATTGTTTTTGGAATAGAAGTTCTTTTTCCTAGATATGTCTACTTTAAGGTTGCTAATTTCCTTCGATCATTCGATTTATATGATGAGGTGATTGAATGGTATGAGAGTTTGCAAAAGCGAGAAACCAGAAAAGACGTTTAAAGGATTTAGAAGATATATTTGTTGGATCAGAATGTATGTTAGAAATACAAAGACGTCGCGTGAAAGAGCAATAGTGCTTTCCCAAGATGATTACGATGTCTATGCCTTCTGCTTGCATGTGATGGAACAAGACGAGATGTTCTACCAGCAGCTTACAGCGGAAGAAATCGAGGCTTTGAATTATTGGAGATCTCATCACCCTTGGCTTTGGAATGGCTTGATAAATAAAACTTATTATCGCATCTATAGAATAGATGAGAATAGGAAGAAAGATAGACATCGACTTAACGATACAGAGCTTCAAGCGATATCTGAGGTTCGTCCTCTTTCAGGTCAAGACCGACGTCGAATGCCTGAGGAGGGGCTGCTCGCTCACGCCAGAAGATTACGATAGGTACGCGGATTCCTTCTACATAGTCAGCAAGAACGAGGAATTCGAGCTATTGCTTAGCCCAAGCGAATATAGGGCTATCAGGTATTACCATTACCATAACCCCATAGACACCAAGCCAAGCGACTACGATATCTGCTTCACTAACGCCTTCAGGAAGTGGTGCGGCGTATTCTTCCCAAACCAAGGGAAGCGATTCGTGGATATCGATCCGAAGACCCTGGGGGCGATGATGAGACTGTTCAGGGTAAGGGCCAACAGGACGAAAACAGAATTGGGGAAGATATTGGGCGCGGACAGAACGACGATTGGCTTCTACGAAGAAGGGAAAAGGATGTCTTCGATCAATTTCCTCTATCGTTTTTGCGAGCATTTCAAAATTTCAATGGATGAAATTATTTCTAGGTGCATTGAGTAACTGACGTAAACCTCAATATCCATTTAATTCTTATTTAGTGTGCTATAATTAAATGCAGAAAGAAACAATCAAAGGAGATTTTGCGGTGAACTTTTTACATATTTTGTCAGCAACTATAATGTGTTTTTCTTTTTTGTCAATTAAACATACAAGCGCAAATGAGCATAATTCATCCATTGTTAGCAACGCTTCACTTTATAATTCACAAGTTAACCAGTTATTCAATTCTTTAAGTTCAGGATCGGTTGATGACTTATATATAGATGATTATTACCAAGGCGTTTATTTTTCGAATCTTAGAGAAAATATTGGAAATAATAGATATGGTAGCTGCTCATATGTAGCGATTGGGATGCTTTTGTCTTTTTACGATTCTTATTGGAGCGATTTATTTATTCCAGAAACTTATGATGTTGAACCAACAAGCGCGTTTGTAACCTATCATTCAGCAGATTTTTCTTTTCCATCGTTTTATGCAGAATCTCCAGGCATTGCATTTGAGCCAACCAACCAAGTGGAGTCATTGTCTTTGGAAGATTATCTTTATTATGTTGCTTCAAATTCAAACACTTATTTTCAATGTAAATTAATCTCCTTGAGTCAAACATATTTTGGAGCTCAAAAGTTTGAGAGCGAAACTAATCCATTTGGAATGACTTTTGCAGACATATCTGGCTTCCTTAGTTACTATCTATACGGATATAGGAACTTTACAACGTCACAAGTCTTGATTGATTCATGTAACGATACAAGCCTTCTTCGATCTTACACAATAAGCAAAATTAAAAATGGAATCCCTGTTATTTTACGTTCTCAATCATCTTCAATAGGTGGGCACGCATTCATTGCTTATGACTATGATGAAGATTTAGATGAAATTTACGTCCATACTGGCTGGAGAGATGATGTTGCTGATAAAACCTTATCCCATGTTTCGCTATCTTCGACAGGTTTTACCACACTATGTGATGCGATATCGCTAAATGTATTGATGCCTTCTACATTTTCATATAATTACCACTCTACATCTGGCAGCAATGGTTCAGCACGCAATTTTGTCTTCCCACAAGATATAGAGATAACTTCTGGCAATTATAGAGACGAGCTTCCAACATTTGAATGGAAATCAATCTATAAAGAAAAATGGATTGAGAGCTACAATCCATATTTCGACTTCTCTATTTTAAATCAATCATCTAATCAAATTTTTAAAATAGAGGAAATAAATTTGAAACAAGTGACATTAAACCAAAGTCAATGGGATGCAGCGTTATATAATGAATCAAACGTATATTATGCTTATGTTGAATTAGACTCTGATGCCTATCCTTATTGGGATGACTATTACGCAAAGAAATCATTTAATAAGCCTTTAGAATATAATGAGATACCTCAAATTAAACCTAATGAGTATGGATTTGCTGATGCTTATCCTAGTGATGACACGACTAAAAACACATTCATAAGCCACACTGCAAGTCATAATTTTGCTTTTGAAACAAGAAGATATAGGACTGGCTACATTCACGATGAATATATTGTCATGTCTCCAATTCGCAACGGTTTTAAAGAAGCATTCATCGAATATAGATTTAGTTATGCAGTGACTAGGATAGATGTTGAATTATCGCATTGGAGAGAGACGTCTCACGAATGGCTAACTAATTCAACTGGCGAAGCATCTGTCCAATATTATTGGGAAAATCAATGGGTTGATAAATTAGATTTGCTCTCATCTTCAACCGCTTTACCGACCAATAGAAATTCTCATAAATTCTACAAGATTGAATTTGATAATCCAGTGTATAGAGTCAGATTTCACGCCGAAACTTTTTCCGCGAATGCAAACGATAGCAATCGCGGAAGAATCTGCATTGGAAACATGGCTTTTTACCCATCCGAATATAATTTGCCATTATCGGGAGGAGAACCTGATTATGTTCCATCTAGTTGGAATGATTCAAATGTGCGTAATTATAATTGTTATGCCTATGCTTTAAATACTAAACAACATGGTTATATGCAACCTGGAGAAAGTGAAAGACACAATTTAGACAACACTGCAAATTATCTGACGGCTTCAGTGCTTATCAGTATGGTGAGTTTGGATTCAAGCAAATATAATTTTACGTTTAATCAAGTTTCTAAAAACACAAAATGTCTAGAAGGGGAATACAAAGTGGCTTTGGTAATTGCCCCAAACGAAGATTATCATTGGTATAGACAAAATTCAGATGGTACTTGGTCACACAAACCTGGGCCTAATGACGTTATAAAAACAGATTATCAAGGCAAGATTATATATGATCCAGCTGTTGCTGATAGAAGATATAACTATAGTTGGTTTCATACAACAAATTACACTCAATGGGTTGGATATTTTGCCGTTTCGGAGGTCAGCTAATGATTAAACATATATACAACATACTGACTAGTCTAGCGCTAGTGATAACCGCGTTTGTAATCTGCTCTTGCACGCCTTCCATTAATTCCCTAAAAAACAGCTATGACATCGGCACAAATATAGATGATGTTATTATCAAACAAAAAGATAATGGCAGTTTTTTTGCATATGAAAATTACTGTTTTTGGAATGAAAATAAATATAGTGTTAGTGTTCATTACAATGATGAAAGTAGGAAAATTGACAGTAACTCGTTTTCAAATAAATGTGTTGGTAGTAATGAAAAACTAACAAACATTAATCACGGCGATGATATTTTTCGTGTTGTTTCCTTCTTAGGGGTGCCTATTTCAAGCGGAACATCAGGAGTTGAATCCCTAATATTTGATATGCAAGACGCCGATGGTTGCCGTGTGTACTTTTATAATGAGAACTCCTATTTGAAAGTTTCCCACTTGGAAATACTATCGAAGCCTTAAGGGGATCTCAATCAAAGAAATCCGGCGCTATGAAATCTATGGCAGTATATCCTAGATGATACATCACCTTTAGTTTTTTAAGGTAAGCCTTGTCAATGACGTTTTAATTTTGTAACTTTTTCACGTTCAAAAAATGTCATATAAACTTCTTCTAAATCCATAGCAAAGTTTACTAAACAACCATACTTAAACCTAAACAATCTAGATTGAGGGTCTCTTTCGTAACGATATTGTTTTATAGCATCTTCATAGTTTTGACCAGAAGCGTTATCAAACCAACGTTGCTTGTCGATAGCGAAGATCCTGATGAGATAAAAGCATTAGTATCACTTGCTATAAATGATTTGAAATAAGACGATGGACCAATGCCTAAAAAAGCTCCACGTTAAAATCGGTATCATGTAGTGTACAGAGTTAATTTTCACTCTTAAAATTGGTATCATTTGATGTACAGAAAGACATAATCGTATCCACACTTAGATACAAAGTGGAATATGCGAAAAAACGCAAAAGTGAGCTGAAAAGCTCATTTTTTCTTATTTATAGGCTGCTTTTCCTTCGTGGGCCCTGTTTTTAGAGCTCGTTTGCTGAGTGTCTCTTTACCTATAGCACATAGACATTACCTATTACACATCCATTTCCTGTTAAAAGAATAATGTTGAATATGAATATAAAAATGATGAATTTGGTTTTACATTTACTTTTTT